>NZ_RCOB01000066.1:0-131956 GCF_004307665.1 Pseudomonas sp. Sample_16 | reverse complement strand
CACCCTCGCGGGCCAACGCGTTGACCACGCCACCCTGAGCGGTTTCCGCCAGCAAGCGCAGCGCGCGGTAGAGGTTCGATTTGCCGCTGCCGTTTGGCCCGGTGATCAGGTTCAAGCGACCCAGTGGGATCACCAGTTTGTTGATCGAGCGGTAATTGGCCACCGCGAGGGTGTTGAGCATGGAAAATGTCCCTATTGGCCGACCCTGCAGGCGCTGCCGCAGCTACGATCTCTTGCCTTTGAGTTGATCAGGATCAAAAGATCGCAGCCCGCGGCAGCTCGTACAAGAGGAAAAGCTGAATTTGCGTAGGCGAAGGTTAATCCCTGTTCTAAGCTGACAAACGAATCGCGCCCGTTAAACGCAAAGGAGTCTGCATGGCTGGTCCCGAATTGAGATTAGCGCTTGGCCTGAGCCTCCTGGTATTGCTCAGTGCCTGCGACCAAGAGAAACCGCTCGAGAAGGCTCGGCCACGGGTTTTCGTTCAGGAAGTCAAACTCACCGATTACGCTGCCAACATCACCTTGACCGGCGATGTGCAGGCTCGGGTGCAGACCGAGCTGTCTTTTCGCGTGAGTGGAAAGATCATCCAGCGTACGGTCGATGTGGGTGACCGGATCGCGGCCAGGCAGGTCCTTGCCCGGCTCGATCCAAAGGACCTGCAAACCAGTCTCGACTCGGCACAGGCTCAAGTGGTGGCCGAGCAGGCCAAGGTCAAACAGAACGCCGCGTCTTTCGTGCGCCAGCAAAAACTGTTGCCCAAGGGTTATACCAGCCAAAGCGAGTACGACTCTGCGCAGGCGGCATTGCGCAGTAGCCAAAGCTCACTCGCGGCGGCCCAGGCGCAGTTGGCCAATGCCCGTGAACAACTGAGTTACACCGCGTTGATGTCGGATGCGCCAGGCGTGATCACTGCGCGCCAGGCAGAGGTCGGCCAGGTGGTTCAGGCCACCGTGCCGATCTTCAGCCTGGCCCAGGACGGTGCGCGCGATGCGGTGTTCAACGTCTATGAATCGCTGCTGGCCGAACCACCATCAGACAAGGGTGTTGTGGTCAGCCTGCTCGACAATCCGGCGATCAAAACCACCGGTACAGTCCGCGAGATCACCCCGGCGGTCTCGGAGCAGACTGGCACTGTGCAAGTCAAAGTCACCCTCGACAGCTTGCCGCCCGGCATGCAACTGGGTTCGGTGGTGAGTGCCACAGCCAATACCCGGGGCAAGTCCGCGGTGGAATTGCCGTGGTCTGCGCTGACCAAAAAAATCAGCGAGCCCGCGGTATGGCTGGTGGACGGCGACGGCAAGGCGCAGTTGCATACCGTCACCGTCGGCCGCTATCTGACCGGTAAAGTCATCATCAGCGAGGGCCTCAAAGGAGGTGAAAAAGTCGTCGTTGCCGGTGGCCAGTTGCTGCATCCCGGCGTGACGGTGGAAATCGCTGAAGACACCTACAAGGAATTGACCGCGGAGAGTCAACCATGAAGCATCTGTTACTGGTACTGACCAGTGTGATGCTGGTGGCCTGCTCGGAAAAAGAAGCGCCAGCGGAGCCGGTTCGACCGGTGTTGTCGATCAAGGTCGAGGCACTGGGTGAACAAAACCTTGGCCGATTCGCGGGGAGCATCCAGGCCCGCTATGAGAGCAATGTCGGTTTCCGTGTACCGGGACGCATCGCGAGCCGTAGCGTCGATGTCGGCGCGGAGGTCGACAAGGGGGCGTTGCTTGCCTCGCTGGACCCTACGGATCAGCAGAACCAATTGCGCTCGGCAGAGGGCGACCTGGCGAGCATCCGGGCGAATCTGATCAACGCCCAGGCCACCGCCCGGCGACAGCAGAGCCTGTTCGATCAAGGCGTGGGCTCCCAGGCGCAACTCGACGCTGCACTGACTGACCTGAAGACCACCCAGGCCTCGCTGGACCAGGCTCAGGCAGCGGTCAGCCAGGCCAAGGATCAACTCAACTACGTTGAATTGCGTGCCGATCACAAAGCGGTCGTCACCGCGTGGATGGCCGAAGCCGGACAAGTTGTCACCGCCGGCCAGCAAGTGGTTACCCTGGCGCGACCGGACATCAAGGAGGCGGTGATCGATCTGCCGGACACCCTGGTCGATCAGTTACCCGAAGACGTGGTGTTCCAGGTTGCTTCGCAATTGAGCCCGGAGATCAACACCACGGCTATCGTGCGGGAAATCGAGCCCCAGGCACAAAGTGCAACCCGTACCCGACGCGCGCGCCTGACCCTTTCCGAAACACCCAGCGGATTTCGCCTGGGTACGGCGATCAGCGTGACATTGATTTCGGCGATCAAGCCGCAGATCGAATTGCCTCTGAGCGCATTGCAGGAAGTCGAAGGCAAGTCGCGCATCTGGGTAATCGATGCCCAGGCGCAAACCGTTTCTCCCAGGGATGTGAGCATCATCAGCCGCACGGACAGCACCGTCGTAGTCGCCAGCGGCGTGAAGTCCGGCGAGCGGATTGTCAGTGCGGGAGTCAACAGCCTCAAACCGGGGCAAAAAGTGAAAGTAGATGAGGGCAGCCCACAATGAAAGGGAGTTTCAACTTATCCGAATGGGCGCTCAAACATCAGTCGTTTGTCTGGTATCTGATGTTCGTCGCATTGCTGATGGGCGTGTTTTCATACCTGAACCTGGGGCGCGAGGAAGACCCTTCCTTCACGATCAAGACCATGGTTATCCAGACCCGCTGGCCAGGTGCGACCCAGGAGGAAACCCTCAAGCAGGTCACTGACCGCATCGAGAAAAAACTCGAAGAACTCGACTCGCTCGACTACGTGAAAAGCTATACCCGACCCGGTGAGTCCACGGTCTACGTTTACTTGCGCGACACGACCAAGGCCAAGGACATTCCGGAAATCTGGTACCAGGTGCGCAAGAAGATCGGCGACATCCGTTATTCGTTTCCACAAGGCATTCAGGGACCGTCGTTCAACGATGAATTCGGTGACGTGTTCGGTTCGATCTATGCCTTTACCGCCGACGGTCTGACATTGCGTCAATTGCGCGACTACGTCGAACAGGCCCGTGCCGATATCCGCGGCGTACCGGGCTTGGGCAAGATCGAGATGATTGGCCAGCAGGACGAAGTCCTGTACCTGAACTTCTCGACCCGCAAACTGGCGGCGCTGGGTATCGATGAGCAACAGGTTGTGCAAAGTCTGCAAACGCAAAACGCCGTGACCCCGGCCGGGGTGATCGAGGCGGGACCCGAGCGGATTTCCGTACGCACGTCAGGGCAGTTCATTTCCGAGAAGGATCTGGCCAACGTCAATCTGCGACTCAATGATCGCTTTTATCGTCTGGCCGATATAGCCGATATCCGCCGAGGCTACGTCGACCCCTCGACGCCGGAATTCCGCTTCAATGGCCAACAGGCTATCGGTCTGGCCATAGCCATGCAGACCGGGGGCAACATCCAGGAATTCGGCAAGGCTCTGCACCAGCGCATAAATGAGCTCACTGCCAACCTGCCGGTGGGTGTCGGTGTGCACAACGTGTCCGATCAGTCTGTTGTGGTAGAAGCCGCAGTTGGCGGCTTCACCAGTGCGTTGTTTGAAGCCGTAGTGATCGTGTTGGTGGTCAGCTTCATCAGCCTCGGCTTGCGTGCTGGCTTGGTGGTGGCTTGCTCGATCCCGCTGGTATTGGCCATGGTGTTCGTGTTCATGGAGTACAGCGGAATCACCATGCAGCGGATTTCCCTCGGTGCGTTGATCATCGCGCTGGGCCTGCTGGTGGATGACGCAATGATCACGGTCGAGATGATGGTCTCGCGTCTGGAGCTGGGCGAGTCCAAGGAACAGGCTGCGACTTTTGCCTACACCTCGACCGCGTTCCCGATGCTCACCGGCACGCTGGTGACCGTCGCCGGTTTCGTCCCCATTGGTTTGAATGGCAGCTCGGCCGGCGAATACACCTTTACCCTGTTCGCGGTGATTGCCGTCGCGATGATGGTTTCGTGGGTGGTCGCGGTGCTGTTTGCGCCGGTCATCGGCGTGCACATCCTCAGTGCCAATGTGAAGCCGCACGCGGCGGAGCCCGGTCGACTGGGGCGGGCATTCAACGGCGGTCTGTTGTGGTGCATGCGCAACCGGTGGTGGGCGATCGGCATCACGGTGCTGCTGTTCGCGCTGTCGGTTGTAGGTATGCAATTTGTGCAGAACCAATTCTTTCCGGCCTCGGATCGCCCGGAAATCCTCGTGGATCTGAACCTGCCACAAAACGCCTCGATCGATGAAACCCGCAAGGCCGTGGACAAGCTCGAGGCGACGCTCAAGGGTGACCCGGATATCGTGCGCTGGAGTAGTTACGTCGGCCAGGGTGCAATTCGTTTTTATCTGCCCCTCGACCAGCAACTGCAGAACCCTTATTACGCGCAACTGGTGATCGTCGCCAAAGACTTCGAGACGCGCGCCGCCCTCAGCGATCGGCTGCGTGAACGTCTGCGCAATGATTTCGTGGGTATCGGCAGTTTCGTCCAGGCGCTGGAGTTAGGCCCGCCTGTGGGGCGGCCGATCCAGTACCGCGTCAGCGGCCCGGACATCGACCAGGTGCGCAAGCACGCCATCGATCTGGCCAGCCAGCTGGACAAGAACCCCCACATCGGCGAAATCATTTTCGACTGGAACGAGCCTGGCAAGGTGCTGCGCATCGATATCGCCCAAGACAAGGCTCGCCAGCTCGGCTTGTCTTCCGAAGACGTGGCGAACCTGATGAACAGCATCGTCACTGGCTCGACGGTGACGCAGGTCGACGACGATATCTACCTGATCAATGTGGTCGGCCGCGCCGTGGATGCTGAACGGGGCTCGCCGGAAACGCTGCAGAACCTGCAAATTCTCACGCCGGGCGGCACCTCGATTCCCCTGCTCGCGTTTGCCTCGGTGCGTTACGAACTGGAGCAGCCGCTTGTGTGGCGTCGCGACCGCAAACCGACAATCACCATCAAGACCGCAGTGATCGGTGATATTCAGCCAACCGATCTGGTGAAGCTGCTCAAACCGGACATCGACAAGTACGCCGCCGCATTGCCTGCGGGGTACAAGGTCGCCACGGGCGGTACGGTGGAGGAGAGTGCCAAGGCCCAGGGGCCGATCAACAAAGTCGTGCCGTTGATGATATTCCTGATGGCCACCTTTCTGATGATTCAGCTGCACAGCGTGCAGAAGATGTTCCTGGTAGCCAGCGTCGCGCCGCTGGGCTTGATCGGCGTGGTGTTGGCGCTGGTGCCGACCGGAACGCCAATGGGCTTTGTGGCGATACTCGGCATCCTGGCGCTGATCGGCATCATCATCCGCAACTCGGTGATCCTGGTAACCCAGATCGACACGTTCATCGCCGACGGTTCTTCACCGTGGGATGCCGTGGTGGAAGCTACCGAACACCGTCGGCGGCCGATTTTGCTCACCGCCGCGGCGGCGAGCCTGGGCATGATCCCGATTGCCCGGGAAGTGTTCTGGGGACCGATGGCCTACGCAATGATCGGCGGGATCATCGTCGCGACCTTGCTGACGCTGCTGTTTTTGCCGGCACTGTATGTGGCCTGGTACAAGATTCGCGAGCCGAAGAAAGACGCCGCGCAGTGATCGTTCCCACGCTCTGCGGCATGACGCAGAGCGTCACTGGCTGCATTCCAACGCAGAGCGTGGGAACGATCAGTCGACGCGCCGCCAGACACTCGCCAGCCAGGGCTGCTGCTCGCGCGGCAGCCCCGCGGGCCGGTAGTAATGCTCCAGCTCGACAAAGCCCGCCTCGGTCAGCAGCTGTTGCCAGGCCGCAAGATCGTGATACGCCCCATACCGTGGCCCGTTCCAGCCTTCCTGATTTTCGCCACGAGGATTGGAACTGAACAACACCCCTCCCGGTTTCAACGTTCCCCACAACTGTTTCAACACCCGCGGCAGTTCCTGTCGCGGAACATGAAACAACACCGCGTTGGCAAAAATCCCGTCGAAACGCTCGGCCGGCAAGTCGAGCTTCAGGAAGTCCTGTTGCCAGACTTCGCAGCCACTGTCGTCACGGGCCATTTGCGCGAACCTTTCCGAACCGTCCAGTCCGACGGCCCGATGGCCCATGCGGGTAAACGTCTGCAAATCACGACCGGGACCGCAGCCAAAATCGAGAATGTCGAATGGCGCCGTGCCTTGAATGTGCCGTAACAGCGCATCGATGTTCTGGCTGACATCGTGATCGCGTGTCCCCTCACGAAAGTTCTCAGCGACCGAGTTGTAATGGCCCAGAGTGGTGGCGGTGATCTGCTTGAGGTCGTCGGGGGTTTGTTTCATGGTCGGCTGCGCAGGTAAAGGAGTTGTGCCGACTATAAGCGCTTTCGCGCTTCAAAAGATCGCAACCTACGGCAGCGCCTACATGGGTAACCGATATCGCGACTAAACGAACAGGGGTGGCGGCTGCACGCAGGTTAGTCGACCGGCCTCTAGGAATACCGGCGCACCCGAAGGTGCCCTGCGCACAGCCACCATAAAATTCAGGCAATAAAAAACACCTGAAAGAGGTGACGCTGTACGCCTAGAGGAACCGGGCGACTAAACCCGTTCACTGATGAGCAGTGACGAACCGAGACTAGCCAGCGAATTTGCCAGGCGCAAGCGAGCGAAATGATCTAGGAAATGACCTGCAAAGGAAAGGAATCGGGACTTCGGAATTGCCGATTTCTCTGTGGGAAAACTTCCCTTCTGCGTCCAGTAATCCCTCATGGCCAGGAAGCTGTTATGCAGGACAAACACGCTTTGTGGCGAGGGAGCTTGCTCCCGCTGGGCTGCGAAGAAGCCCCCAGACCATTCAAAGAGGTGTATCAGAAACATGCGGGTGTCAGTTTTTGCGATTGCTGCGCAATCGAGCGGGAGCAAGCTCCCTCGCCACAAAAGCGCCTCCATCCCCCAGCCTACTCAGCGCTTGTTGAGCCCCCGCGCCAACCGATCCCCGCCCAACTGAATCACCGCCACCAACGCCACCAGCAACACAATCACCGTCAGCATGATCTGGCTGTCAAAGCGCTGGTAGCCATACCGGTAGGCGATGTCACCCAGGCCGCCCGCACCAATCGCCCCGGCCATGGCCGACGAATTGATCATGGTCACCAGGGTGATGGTGAATCCACCGACAATCCCCGGTAGCGCTTCCGGCAACAGCACGTGCCAGACGATGTGCTCGCGCCGGCAACCCATGGCTTGCGCCGCTTCGATCAAGCCATGGTCGACTTCACGCAGACTGACCTCGGCAATACGCGCAAAGAACGGTGTCGCGGCGATGGTCAGCGGCACCACAGCCGCCCAGACGCCGTAGGTGGTGCCGACGATCAGGCGGGTGAAGGGGATCAGCGCGACCATCAAAATCAGGAACGGGATCGAGCGGAACAGGTTGACGAAAGCGCCCAACGCGCGATTAAGCGCCGGGGCTTCGTAGATGCCGCCCTTGGAACTGGTGACCAGGATCACCGCCAGCGGAATACCCGCCAGCAGGGCGATCAGCGATGACACACCGACCATCAGAAACGTGTCGATGAAGCCTTGCAGCAAGCGATCAAACCACATAACCCAATACCTCCACCTGTTGCGCCCAACGGCCGGCGCGTTGTTGCAGTTTTTCGGCAGCGAGGGACGATCCGGTCACTGCCAGCAGCAGTTGCCCAAGCGCGTGTCCCTGAATCCGTTCCACGCCACCCTGCAACAAACGCACGCGTCCACCGAGAGCGGCGAACAGTGCGGCCAGGTCCGGTTCGGCTTGGGCCGTGCCGGTAAATTGCAGGCGCAGTACCACAGCGTCTCCGGCGGAGCGTGGTTGAGGCTGCAAACGGCTTTGCAGCTCCGGCGGCAGGGCATGTTGCAACGGCGCGAGCAAGGTCTTGCTGACTTCATGCTGCGGATTGCCGAACACTTCCCACACCGGGCCTTGTTCAACGATCCGGCCATGTTCGAGGACGACGACGCGATCGCAGATCTCGCGGATCACCGCCATTTCATGGGTGATCAAAATGATGGTCAGCCCCAGGCGTTGATTGATCTCGCGCAACAGGCCGAGGATCGACTGCGTGGTCTCCGGGTCCAGTGCCGAAGTGGCCTCGTCACACAGCAGAATCGCCGGGTCGTGCACCAGCGCGCGGGCGATACCGACACGCTGTTTCTGACCGCCGGACAACTGCGCCGGGTAGGCCTTGTGCTTGTTTTGCAGACCCACAAGCTCTAGCAATTCACGGACTTTTTGTTCGCGTTTTTCCTTGGCGACACCGGCGACTTTCAGGGGCAGTTCGACGTTCTGCCAAACCGTCTTGGCCGACATCAGATTGAAGTGCTGGAAGATCATGCCGATGCGCCGGCGCAGTGCCACGAGGCGGTCCTCATCGAACTCGCCGATGTCGATCTGATCGATCAGCACCCGGCCCGAGCTCGGTTGCTCAAGGCGATTGATGGTGCGGATCAACGACGACTTGCCGGCGCCGCTGCGACCGATAATGCCGAACACTTCACCGTGCTGGATCGCCAGGTCGATGCCGTGCAGCGCGGCCACCGGACCTTGTTTGCCGTCGTAGGTTTTACCCAGGCCGATGAAGCGCACGTGAGCGCTATTGAGCGCTGGGTGCAACTCGGTCTGTTGTGCTTTGTGAGGCGCTGGAGTTTCCAGTCGCCGTTGCGTGGCAGCCGTCATGCTCAACTCTCCCAACCGGCTTGATAGAGCTTGCCATGGGCTTTATCCAGAGCGGCGCGAACGGCTGGCGAATGCTGATAGATGTCGACGAACTTGATCAGGCGCGGGTCGGTTTTGCTCTTCGGCTGGATCACGAATTGAATCACGTATTCCTTGTGATCGAGGCCGTCGAACAGCAGCGCGGAGCCCGCATCGAAGGTCTTCGACAATCGAATGTAGGCCGGGTAACCCTGGACCAGATCGGCGTCGTCGTAGGCACGCACCAGTTGCACGGCTTCAACCTGGAGAATCTTGATTTGCTTCGGGTTGGCGATGATGTCTTCTTCGGTGGCCTTGTAGCCGACACCGGGTTTGAGGGTGATCAGGCCAGCCTTGGCCAGCAACTGTAAACCACGACCGCTGTTGATCGGATCGTTGGCGATGGCGACGCTGGCGCCTTGCGGCAGCTCGTCGAAGCTTTTGTATTTTTTCGAGTAGAGGCCGACGTTGTTGATGATTCCCGGCGCGAACGGCACCAGGTCAAAACCGGAGGCAGCCTTGGCGTTTTCCAGGAACGGGATGTGCTGGAAGTAGTTCACGTCGATGTCGCCGGCAGCGAGGCTGACGTTGGGTGCAATCCAGTCGGTGAACTCCACCAGCTCGACTTTCAGGCCTTGCTTCCCGGCTTCTTCGACCGCCGCTTCCAGAGGAATGGCGAAGGCGGCAGTGGTGCCGATTTTCAATGGAGCGTCGGCGGCGAAAACCGCAGAGCTGAACAGGCCGAGGGCCAGGGCCAGTGCTTTGACTGGGTGAGAGAAGAGCTTCTTGGTCATGATGTTTTTTCCAGTCAGTGCGATCGTTCCCACGCTCTGCGTGGGAATGCCTCTCGGGACGCTCCGCGTCCCTGCGGTTGTGACGCGGAGCGTCACTGGCTGCATTCCCACGCGGAGCGTGGGAACGATCGGGTTAGTGTCGGTAGTGAGAGCCGATATGTTGCTCAGGCAAATGCGCCCCTTCGCGAAACAGCTTTTCCCGCAGGCTGCCATCGTCATAAGCGGTCTTGTACGAGCCACGTCGTTGCAACTCGGGAATCACCAGTTCGATGAAGTCCACATAGCTTTCCGGCGTGACGATCCGCGTCAGGTTGAAGCCGTCGAGGCCGGTTTCGGCGATCCACGATTCCAGCTCATCCGCCACTTGCTGCGGCGAGCCGACCACGGTGATGTAGCGCCCGCCGAGAGCGTGTTGCTCCAGCAATTTGCGTCGGGTCCAGTCATTGTTCTGCAGGTTTTTGGTCGCTGACTGGATCGCGTTGCTTTTGACGTACTGGATCGGTTCGTCAATGGCGTACTCGGAAAAATCGATCCCGGTAGAGGCCGAGAAATGCGCCACCCCGGCCTCGGCACTGGCGTAGCTCAGGTATTCGGCGTGCTTGGCCCAGGCCAGTTCTTCGGTTTCGCCGACGATCACATTCAGGCCCATGAACACCTTGATGTCTTCGCGATTGCGCCCGGCGTCGACAGCGCTGGCGCGGACTTTGTCCACTTGCACCTTGGTCGACGCCTTGGTCTGGCCGCTGATGAACACGCACTCGGCGTGCCGGCCGGCGAACACCAGGCCACGATCGGAACTGCCGGCCTGGAACAACACCGGCGTGCGTTGTGGCGAGGGTTCGCACAGGTGATATCCCTCGACCTGATAGAACTCGCCGTTGTGCTCGACCTTGTGCACTTTGTCCGGTTGCGCATAGATGCGTTGCCGTGGATCGTTGAGCACCGCAGCGTTTTCCCAGCTGCCTTCCCAGAGTTTGTAGAGCACCTCCAGGTACTCGTCGGCCTGGTCGTAACGGCGGTCGTGCTCGACCTGTTCGCTCAGGCCCATGGCTTTGGCGGCGCTGTCGAGGTAACCGGTGACGATGTTCCAGCCCACCCGGCCACGGCTCAGATGATCCAGCGTGGACATGCGTCGGGCGAACAGATACGGCGGCTCGTAAGTGAGGTTGGCGGTGAGGCCGAAGCCGAGGTTTTTGGTCACGGCAGCCATGGCCGAGACCAGCAGCAGCGGGTCATTGACCGGCAGCTGGATCGACTCCTTGAGTGGAACGTCCACCGAATTCTGGTAGACGTCGTAGACCCCGACGATGTCGGCGATGAACAAGCCGTCGAACAACCCGCGCTCGAGCAGCTGCGCCAGTTCGGTCCAGTAGTCGATGGTTTTGTACCGGGTCGAGGTGTCCCGGGGATGCGTCCACAGACCATGGTTGATGTGCCCGATGCAGTTCATGTTGAACGCATTGAGCAGGATCTTTTTCTTGGCCATCAGATGGTCCCCCGCAGTGGCGGGTTTTCATCGTTGAGGTAGTAATTGCCCACCGCGTGATACTTCCAGCGCACCGGGTCGTGTAGGGTATGCACCCGAGCGTTGCGCCAGTGGCGATCCAGGCCGTGTTCCATCAGGGTTGCCTGGCTGCCGGCCAATTCGAACAGGGTGCTGCCGGCGGCCAGGGAAATTTCGCTGCTGATGGCCCGAACTTCGGCGACGGCAATCGATGCAGCGGCGACGGTTTCGGCGTTGGTGTCGGCCTGGGCCTTGTCGAGGAACTCACCGGCGCGCTCCAGCAGCGCTTCGGTGGCGTGCAAACGAATGCTCAAGTGGCCGAAGCTCTTGAGGGTCAGTGGGTCGTCGGTGGCTTTTTCGTGGGTGGCGTCGATCCACGGGCGGGTCTTGGTGCGCACGAAGTGCAGGGCATCTTCGTAGGCGGCGCGGGCGATGCCGGTGTCGATGGCCGCATGGAGAATTTGCGCCAACGGGCCGACCGGTGTCGGGCGCTCGAACGCGCTTTGAAACGGGATGACGTCTTCGGCGGCGACGAAGACATCTTCGAACACCACCGAGCCGCTACCGGTGGTGCGCTGGCCGAAGCCGCTCCAGTCGTCAATGACGGTCAAGCCTTTGCTGTTGCTTGGGACGAAGGCCAATTGCTGCACGCCGTTTTCATCGATCACCGAGGTCGGGATGCGTTGGGCGTATATCGCACCGGTGGCGTAGAACTTGCGACCGTTTATGCGATAGCCCTTGCGCGCTCCCTGCACATCAGGGGTGAGGCGGGTGACACGGTCATGAGCGGTTTTGGTGCCGAGCTCGGCGAGCGCATTGCCGAAGCGCTGTCCGGCCAGCACTTCGGCGTACAGGCGTTTTTTCTGCTCTTCGTTGCCGTTTACGCGCAACACTTCAAGGGCATAGAAATGGTTCTGCGGAATTTGCCCGAGCGAGCCGTCAGCCTGCGCAATCAGCGCGATGATCTTGGCCAGGGTGACGTTGGAAACGCCAGCGCCGCCATACTCTTTGGGCACGCTGACGCCCCACAGACCGGAACGGGAAAACACTTCCAGCTCCGGGTGCGGCAGTCGGCGCTCGCGGTCACGCAGGGCGCTATCGCGCTTGAAATCGTCGGCCAGGTCGCTGGCGACAATCAGGGCTTGCTCATCGCTGGTCAGGACCGCGACGTGCTGAGAACTTGTCATGTGTTTCTCCAGATGTCTGGTCGTCAGATCCAGGAGTGGCGAGCCGGCAACGTGCCGTTCAGGTGATAGGCACCGACTGCGTGATACTTCCAGCGCACCGGGTCGTGCAGGGTGTGCACGCGGGCGTTGCGCCAGTGGCGGTCGAGGTTGAATTCGGCGAGGGTCGCGCGGCTGCCGGCCAGTTCGAAAAGCTTTTCGCTGGCCAACAGTGAGATCTCGGTGGTCAGCACCTTGGCTTCGGCCACGGCAATCGAAGCGCGGGCGGCTGACTCGGCGGTGAGCGGCGCAGCGTTGACCTGATCAAGCACGTGTCCGGCCTTGCGCAGCAGGGCTTCGGCAGCGTGCAACTCGATTTTCAGTTTGCCGATGTCGGCGATCACATAGAGGTCATCACTGGCCCTGTCGACGTTGGCATCGATCCATGGCCGGGAGCGGGTTTTCACGAACTCGATGGCATCGTCGATGGCACCCCGGGCGATTCCGGCATCAATGGCTGCCTGGATCAATTGCGAGACTGCGCCCTGAGTATTGGGCTTGTCGTTGATCTTCCAGTTGTCCACTACCAGTTCGGCGTCGACCCGTACGTTGTTGAGCAAAACCGTACCGCTGGCGGTGGTGCGCTGGCCGAAACCGGACCAGTCATCGACGATGCGCAATCCCGGTGTGCCGCGACGGACGAAGGCCAGTACCTGCTTGCCATCGTCGTTCAGGGCCTTGACCGCAACCCAGTGCGCGAACAGCGCGCCGGTGGAGTAAAACTTTTGCCCATTGAGGACAAAGCCATCGCCATCGGCGGTGATGCGCGCCTTGAGGTCCAGCGTGTTCTTGCTGCCTCGCTCCGGCCCGGCATTGCCGATGCGCCAGCCCTCGAGCACGCTTTTGAACAGCTGTTTTTTCTGCGCTTCGGTGGCGCTGCCCAACACCAGGTTCAGGATGCCGAACTGGTTCTGTGGAATCTGTCCGAGGGCCGGGTCCGCCGCAGAAATGATCGCGAAAACCTCGGCCAGGGTGACGAACGAAACTTGCGGGCCACCGTACTCCCGCGGGATACCAATGCTGCTCAGCCCGCTGCGGGTAAATTGTTCGATTTCCGACCATGGCAACTTGCGCTGCTGGTCACGTTTGGCCGCGTGCAGGCGTGCTATCTGCGCCAGTTCGTGGGCGGCCTTGATGGCTTGTGCGTCGTTGCGCAGCACTTGCGCGGGCAACAACAGGGGGGCGATATCCAGATCACTCTGGACAATTGCATCTGCCAGACTGGACATCAGTGCCGCTCCTTGGCTGCACGCAATGCCCTGGCGATCTGCACTGGGGTGATTGTGTTCCGGACCATACCTACCTCACATCTCATGGAAACGCCGCTGCGGCGTAGAAAACAAGAATGTCCGGTGGTCCGGTGTATATACCCTAAGCGTTTATAAAAAAGTTATGAACTAACTTTTAGGAATATATATAGAAGGGGTGGTGGGCGCAGGGCAACACTTGCTGCTGTAGCAACAGCGCGCTTGTGCGGCCTCGGGTCGTTGCTTTTTCGCGACTTTCAGCCACGAACCGGCGCAACCAATTTTCAACGAACGTGCCGGCGCCCACCGTGAGTTGTTGCCGACCCGGTCGAGAATGCAATAAGTCACCTCCAGCCGCAGATCCTCGCCCGCCTCGATAATGATCGCTGGCGGCACCCATACCTGGATCGGCTGGCCCACGTCGCTCGCCTTGAGTCGTGGCAAGTCCATGCGCACATCGCCCCAGCGCAGGGTGATTTCGTCGTCCGCCGCCATGTTCAGGTACGGCTCGATGGTCAGCGGCACGCCGCGTTTGATCTGGTTGGGATTCACGCCCTGGCGGCGAATCGTTTCAGGGATGCTCACGGGGGCCAGGCGTTGGTTTTCGTCGCCGCACAGGTTGGAAGGTTCGCCACCCGGACAATCGAGCTTGACTCGAACGCGTCCGACAGCCGATACCGCCGGCCCCCGGCCAATCTGCATGATCCGGTAATGAATGCGCGAGGCGCCATTGGCAATGAAACTCTCGGGTACGCGCAAGTGGACGGAACGGCCTACATCGTCGGGCGTGACCACCCTGGAGGCGACGTAGCAGTTGTCCCAGAACAGTTCGATGAGGTCGCCTTCGTCCATCGCAGGGTAGGGCGGCACATCGATCAGCAGGTGCGAGGCCGATACGATATTGATGTCGCTTTTGTGAGATTGCGCCAGGGTTGGGGCTGCGAGTTCGGGATGGTTCGAAATGTTTTTCATGGAGTCTCCTTGAAGTTGTTGCAGCGAAGTCCGTTTCTGAAAAATAAATGCATCAAGTGCGAGTAAAAAGGCAATTGCTTATTTTGTTTTAAATAACGGGTGGCGCGTCTTGGTGACTAGATAAGAGTGCGGGTGAATCAGTGTCAATAGCGATTGTTAGTTAGGCTTGGAATATGATGTTATTCAGAAAAGTCCTACGCATTAAAGTTAAGAAGCGCTATGGGTGAGTAGAAAATGCTTATAAATACAGGGCGAGTCGGGCTTGGATGCGCGGGGAGGGCGTGCGGCGGGTGATTGGTGGATGCGGGGGAATTGGCAGTGAAAGTCTGTTGCGGGATATATATATGTACTGCGCATGCGCACAAAATATTAACTATGGTTTTTTGATTTTGTTATGCGCAGGCGGGCGGTGGGCGCAACTTCCGTCCGTGGAAGTTGGCAGTGTTGCCAAGGTGTTAGTTGTGTGAGTTATTAAGGAATTTACTGAGGAACTGCTTCGTGCGTTCTTCTTTCGGATTGGCGAATAGTGCCTTGGATTCGCCTTGTTCGACGATCACACCCTTGTCGAAAAACACCACGCGATTGGCCACGTCACGGGCGAAAGCCATTTCGTGGGTCACGATGACCATCGTGCGATTCTCTTCGGCCAGGCCGCGGATCGTCGCCAACACTTCACCGACCAACTCCGGGTCAAGTGCCGAGGTCGGTTCATCGAACAGGATCACTTCCGGTTCCATCGCCAGCGCGCGGGCAATCGCCACGCGTTGTTGCTGGCCGCCCGAGAGGCGGCGCGGATAAGCGTCTTCCTTACCCGCCAGGCCCACCTTGGCCAACAGTTTCTTGCCCAGGGCAACGGCGTCGGCATGCGGGATTTTCTTGACGATGATCGGGCCTTCGATAACGTTTTCCAGGGCTGTGCGATGGGGGAACAGGTTGAAATTCTGAAACACGAAGCCCACGTGCTGGCGCAGGTTGCGCACCAGACTTTGTTGCTGGTTCAACGGGCGGCCGGTATCGATCTCGATATCGCCGACCTTGATCCGGCCACTGGTGGGCTCTTCCAGAAAATTCAGGCAACGCAGGAATGTGGTCTTGCCCGAGCCGCTAGGCCCGATGATCGCCACGACCTCGCCTTCCTTCACTTGCAGGTCGATGCCGTTGAGCACGACTTGACCCTTGAACTGCTTTGTCAGTTTTTCCACGACAATCATTGGGTCAGGACTCCTGGTCGTGCCGATTGACCCGCTCTTCCAACTTGTTCTGCAGGTGCGAGAGCACCGTGGCCAGAATCCAGTAGATCAGCGCGGCGGCAAGATACATGGTGAACACTTCGAAGGTGCGGGCGGTAATCAGTTGTGCCTGGCGGAACAGCTCCGGCACCTGAATGGTGGCCGCCAGCGCGGTGTCCTTGACCAGCGAAATGAAGCTGTTGCCCAGTGGCGGCAATGCGGTGCGCATCGCCTGCGGCAGGATGGCCCGGCGCAGGGTCTGCGCACGGGTCATGCCGATACTGGCAGCAGCTTCCCACTGACCGCGCTCGATGGAGCTGATCGCGGCGCGCAGGATCTCACAGGCGTAGGCGGCCATGTTCAGCGAAAAGCCGATCAGGGCCGCCGGCAGTGGATCGAGTTCCATGCCCAGTTGCGGCAAGCCGTAATAGATCACGAACAGTTGCACCAGCAACGGCGTGCCGCGAAAAAACGATACGTAGACACGGGCGATCCAGCTCACCAGCTTGAAGCGCGACAGACGCATCAGTGCCAGGCCGAAGCCCAGCACCAGACCGAAGAACATCCCGCCCAGGCTCAGGATGACCGTGTAGTACGCGCCCTTGAGCAGGAAGGGCAGGGAATCGAGTGCGAGTTGAAAAGCTTCTTCCATTATTGAGTGACGTCAGCGTTGAAGTATTTTTCCGAAAGCTTTTTCAACGTGCCGTCGGCGCGCAGCTTGTCGATAGCCTTGTTCACTGCAGCCAGCAGCTCAGGCTCGCCTTTGCGCAAGGCAATACCGGCTTCCTGACGGGAGAATGCTTCACCTGCCGCGGTGGTGTCTTTTGCCTTCTTGGCATATTCCAGTGCGGCCAGACGGTCGATCAGGATGGCATCGATGCGGCCCACGCGCAGGTCCTGGAATTTGGTTGGATCATCTTCGTAGGTGCGCACGTCAGCGGTCGGTACGTTGGCTTTTACCCACTCTTCGTAGTTGGTGCCCAGGCCTACGCCGACTTTCTTGCCGCCCAGGTCGGCAGCCGACTTGATGTTCAGCTCGGCGGCCTTTTTCGTCAGTACCAGCGCCTGAATCCCGGAAACGGTGTACGGCTCGGAGAAGTCATACTTCTTCTTGCGTTCTTCGGTAATGGTCACCTGGTTGATCACGGCGTCCAGACGCTTGGATTCCAGGGCTGCCAGAATGCCTTCCCATTTGGTCGGTTGCAGCTTGACCTTCACGCCCAGCTCTTTGGCCAACGCTTCAGAAAATTCGACTTCGAAGCCCGACAGCTTGCCGCTTTCGTCGACGAAGCTAAACGGTGGATAAGTGCCTTCCAGGCCGACGTTGATCACGCCTTTGTCCTTGATTTGTTGCAGTTGCTCACCGGCAACCGCCTGGCCGATCAGGCCGGCGCTCAGTGCCAGGCCCAGCGAACCTACCAGCAGATTTCGACGTAGTGCGGAAAAATTCATGACAAGCCCCTGTGTTTTCTTATGGAAGACGCTTAAGGAAAGTTGGCAAATTCGGGATTGGAACGACTGCGATATCCTGCCCTAAAGCAGCTTATGCGTCTCGCAGCAAATTCGCCTGCGGCATGACTATATGATGGCGTTATTAGATTAGAAAATAATAAATTCTATTTTTGTTATGCATTAATCGAATAATTGGTCGGCAATGGGTGATCGTTCCCACGCTCCGTGGGAATGCCTCATGGGAGGCTCCGCGTCCAGTGACGCGCAGCGTCACGGGCTGCGTTCCCACGCAGAGCGTGGGAACGATCAGCCATCTCTAGTCCTGCAAAAAGCTTGTATAGGCAAACAACGCCGGCGCCCCACCGGTGTGCAGGAAGATGATCGGCCCCTCATCGAAACGCTGACGTCCGATGCCATCCAGCAGTCCGGCCATGGCTTTGCCAGTGTAGACCGGGTCAAGCAGCAGGCCTTCCTGACTGGCCAGCAATTTTACCGCCGCCAACGTCCCGGCATTCGGCTCACCGTAGCGCGGCGCGAAATACTCGTCCCACAATTCGACCTTGAAGTTCGCCGGCAACGACATGCCCAGCAGCTCGGCAGTGCGCTCGGCCAGACCCTGAACCTTCGGGCGTTGATCTTCATCGCTGCGAGAAACCGTCACGCCGATCACTGGCAACTGCGGCAACGCTTCGTTCAACGCCAGCGCCAGACCGCTATGGGTTCCGGCGCTACCGGAAGCCAGGACGACGGCGGCGAAGTCCAGGCCGGTGTCCTTGATCTGCTCGGCCAGTTCCAGGCCTGCGCGCACGTAACCCAACGCGCCCAATGCATTGGAGCCACCGATGGGCACCAGATACGGTTTTTTGCCGTTGTTGCGCAGGCGGGCGGCCAATGCCTGCAATTGCTCATCGGCATTATCGAGATTCTCCACCCGCTCGACTTTGGTATGGAACAGATCAAGCAACAACCGATTGCCGTTGCCGACGTAATTGACGTCATCGGTGCCAAGCGGGTTTTCCAGCAACGCTACGCAGCCAAGGCCCAGCTTGGCGGCAATGGCAGCCGTCTGGCGTACGTGGTTCGATTGCAGCGCGCCTGCGGTGATCAAGGTATCCGCGCCCTGGGCCAAGGCATCGGCGGCGAGGTATTCGAGTTTGCGCAGCTTGTTGCCGCCCATTGCCAGTGGTGTCAGGTCATCGCGTTTGACGTATACATCGCGGCCCAGCCACATCGACAGGCGTTCGAGTTTTTCCAGGGCGGTGGGCTGGCAGCAGGTCGAGGCGGTTAAAGCGGGCAAGCTGTTGTTTGATCATGGGTCCGTACTGGCGGTGAATGATGTCAGGACTATAGGCACGCCAATTTCCCCGGGCAACCGTCAATCGCTTATAGCCGATGGTGCTTGATACAGCACAATTGGTTCTTAATTTGGCCCAAGGCCCTTGCCGTAAAGTAATCGCCGTTGACGCGGCCAGACTGTCCGGCCGCTCCGTGAGGAGTTTTTACCGTGAGTGAGCGTTCCAGCCATTGGCAATTGCAGACCATCGTCAGCCAACTGCGCACGGCCCGTGATCAGTGGCGTGCACAAAACGGCCGCGTCAGCGGCGAGCAGGGCGGGCGCGAGCTGCCGTCCCGGGCGGCCATGGCGGAGATTCTCGAGGCCCTGTGCGGTGCGCTGTTCCCGATGCGTCTGGGGCCAGTGGATTTGCGCGAAGAGAGTGAAGACTTCTACGTCGGCCACACCCTCGATGTCGCGCTGAATGCGTTGCTGGCGCAGGCACGGCTCGAACTGCGGTATGCGGCGCGCCACAGCGCCCAGGCCGAGGCTGAAGTCGAAGGCAAAACCATTCAGATCATTCAGGATTTCGCCCTGGCACTGCCCGGGCTGCGCAGCCTGCTGGACACCGAAGTGTTGGC
Source organism: Pseudomonas sp. Sample_16 (assembly GCF_004307665.1). Lineage (NCBI taxonomy): Bacteria > Pseudomonadati > Pseudomonadota > Gammaproteobacteria > Pseudomonadales > Pseudomonadaceae > Pseudomonas > Pseudomonas sp. Sample_16. The sequence continues at coordinate 112,931 of NZ_RCOB01000066.1, read as the reverse complement.
GGCCTATCACGGTGATCCGGCGGCGCGCAGTGTCGATGAAGTGCTGCTGTGCTACCCGGGGATTCTGGCGGTGATTCACCATCGTCTGGCCCATCATTTATATCGCGCCGGCCTGCCGTTACTGGCGCGGATCAGCGCAGAAATCGCTCATTCGGCAACCGGTATCGACATTCACCCGGGCGCGCAGATCGGCCGCAGTTTCTTCATCGACCACGGGACCGGCGTGGTGATCGGCGAGACCGCGATCATCGGCGAGCGCGTGCGGATTTATCAGGCTGTGACGCTGGGTGCCAAGCGTTTTCCCGCGGATGAAGACGGTCAATTGCAGAAGGGCCAGGCGCGGCATCCGATCGTCGAGGATGACGTGGTGATTTACGCCGGGGCGACAATCCTCGGGCGGATCACCATCGGCAAGGGCTCGACCATTGGCGGCAACGTCTGGCTGACCCGCAGCGTGCCGGCGGGTAGCAATCTGACTCAAGCGAATTTGCAGTTGGATGATGGAGCGCAAAAGTAAGCGCCACAATGATCGTTCCCACGCTCCGCGTGGGAACGCCTCCAGGGACGCTCCGCGTTCCGGTTCACGCCTCCATCTCAAGCCTGGCACCGCAGTGACGCGGAGCGTCACGGGCTGCATTCCCACGCAGAGCGTAGGAACGATCAAAAACGATCGCCTCCTACCCCCCATTGATCGTTCCCACGCTCCGCGTGGGAATGCCTCCAGGGACGCTCCGCGTTCCGATTCGCGCCTCGATCTCAAGCCTGGCACCGCAATGACGCAGAGCGTCACGGGCTGCATTCCCACGCAGAGCGTAGGAACGATCGCCTTCTACCCCTCATTGAGCTAGCGTAATTACGCGACCGCCCAGCCCTGCGATTAGTCCTTAGCAGCCTATTCATGTTTAACTTGAACGTTCATTCAAGTTAAACCGGTGGTTCGCTGCCCGCTCACAACAGGAGGCTTGCCTTTGCTGAGTCCGATTTCTACAGCCACGATTTCCCCCTTCGAGGTGCACCGTTCATGAGTGCATCGTCCGTTCCTTCAAGCGGCCTGGTCCGCATGAATCCGCCGGTGTTTTACTTTGCGGCGAGCTTCATTCTGTTGTTCGGCGTCGTGGTCATTGCCATGCCCGAACAGGCCGGTGCCTGGTTGCTGGCTGCGCAAAACTGGGCGGCCAATACGGTCGGCTGGTACTACATGTTGGCGATGACCCTGTATCTGGTCTTCGTGGTCGTCACCGCGTTATCGGGCTACGGCAAGATCAAACTCGGTGCCGACCACGACGAGCCCGAATTCAGTTACCTGTCCTGGGCCGGCATGCTGTTCGCCGCCGGGATCAGCATCACGCTGTTCTTCTTCTGCGTGTCCGAACCGTTGACCCATATGCTCCAGCCGCCCCAAGGCGAGGCGGGCACCGCGGACGCGGCGCGCCAGGCCATGCAGATTCTGTTTCTGCATTGGGGCCTGCACGGTTGGGGTGTGTTTGCCTTTGTCGGCATGGCGCTCGCCTATTTCGCCTATCGGCATAACCTGCCCCTGGCGCTGCGTTCGGCGTTGTATCCGCTGATCGGCAAACGCATCAACGGCCCTATCGGTTATGCAGTGGATGGCTTTGGCATCATCGCCACGGTCTTCGGTCTCGGTGCTGATATGGGCTTCGGCGTGCTGCACCTCAATTCCGGCCTGGACTATCTGTTCGGCATCGCCCATACCCAGTGGATTCAGGTCGGGCTGATCACGCTGATGATGGGCGCAGCGATCATCGTCGCCGTGTCTGGCGTCGATAAAGGCGTGCGGGTGATGTCCGACATCAACATGTTGCTGGCCTGCGCGCTGCTGCTGTTCGTATTGTTCGCAGGGCCCACGCAGCATCTGCTCAATACGCTGATCCAGAACGTCGGTGATTATCTCGGCGCCTTGCCGATGAAGAGTTTTGACCTTTACGCCTATGACAAACCCAGCGACTGGCTGGGCGGCTGGACCGTGTTCTATTGGGCCTGGTGGATCGCATGGTCGCCGTTCGTAGGCCTGTTCATCGCGCGGATTTCCCGTGGCCGGACCATCCGCGAGTTCGTCTTCGGCGTGCTGTTGATTCCGCTGGGTTTCACCCTGGCGTGGATGTCGATCTTCGGCAACAGCGCCATCGACCAGGTGCTCAACCACGGCATGAGCGCGCTGGGCATGTCGGCCATCGACAACCCCTCGATGACCCTCTACCTGCTGCTGGAAACCTACCCGTGGAGCAAAACCGTGATCGCGGTCACGGTGTTCATCAGCTTCGTGTTCTTCGTCACTTCCGCCGACTCGGGCACCGTGGTGTTGTCGACCCTGTCCGCCAAGGGTGGCAACCCGGATGAGGATGGGCCGAAATGGCTGCGGGTGTTCTGGGGAGCAATGACGGCGCTGGTGACCAGTGCGCTGCTGTTCTCCGGCAGCATCGACGCATTGAAGTCAGCGGTGGTCCTGACCTCGCTGCCGTTCTCGCTGATTTTGCTGCTGATGATGTGGGGTCTGCACAAGGCGTTTTATCTGGAATCGCAGAAACAGATCGCGCAACTGCATTCCCTGGCACCGGTGTCCGGCTCGCGGCGCGGTGGCTGGCGTCAGCGCTTGAGTCAGGCGGTGCATTTTCCGTCGCGGGACGAGGTGTATCGCTTCCTCGACACGACGGTACGTCCGGCGATTGAAGAGGTCTCGGCGGTATTCGTCGAGAAGGGCCTCAAGGTGATCACCCATCCAGAGCCGGTCAACGACAGCGTCAGCCTGGAAATCGGTCACGGCGATGAACACCCGTTTATCTACCAGGTGCAAATGCGTGGCTACTTCACGCCGTCGTTTGCCCGGGGTGGCATGGGCTCCAAGGAGCTCAATAATCGTCGCTACTATCGGGCCGAAGTGCACTTGAGCGAGGGCAGTCAGAACTACGATCTGGTGGGCTACACCAAGGAGCAGATCATCAATGACATCCTCGATCAGTACGAACGGCACATGCAGTTCCTGCACCTGGTGCGTTGATCGGTCTCTCAGGTCTCGGTGGTCAGCACCATGAACAACACGAGCGCCGCCACCGGGATACCGAACACGGCGCTTCCCACCACCAGCTCGGTGCTTAACGGCTGGCCGGCATGCACGATGCCGACCGCGCCGTTGATCAACGTCAGCGCCAGCCACAGCACGATAAAGCTGTAGGCCAGAATCTGGCGGCTGAAGCCGATTTTCTCGCCGATGTAGAGCATCAGCGCCAGGAGAATCAGGCCAAAGGTGATGATGATCGTCGTGTGCATGGTGGGTTTCGCCATTTAAATGTGTGTTGCCGTAAAGGCCGTCATCGCGGGCAAGCCTTTACTGATTCAACCCCATACAGCGAGCATAGTTAAACCATCCCGCCTGCGTCAGATCACCTGCGCCAGTCCTGCTTACCTGCCAATTTCAGTGCTGTACCCGCACAACCGACACATGTCGCCACGGGTCCGGGTGTTTGTGGATTGGATGGGGGAGGTGTTTGCGAAAGCGCAGTAGCCGCCGGTCCGAGAGGAAAAGTCGACTTCGTCCAGATCGGCTATTATTTTTCCAAGTGTGTATGGTGTGTATTGTTTCCACTTCGACCTGCTTAAAGTACGCAGCGATTGCTGTGGAAAAAGGCGAAGGAAATGCGAAGTCGGGAAATGATCAGGATGATCGAGGACGATGGTTGGTATCTGGTTGCCGTAAGGGGAAGCCATCATCAGTACAAGCATCCCTGCAAGCCCGGGAGGGTGACGGTCAAACACCCGGATTCGGATCTTCCGAAAGGAACGATCAGCAGCATATTGAAACAGGCGGGACTCAAATGATGCCCGCCACCGGATACGAAAGTCCCTGCAGGGACACATCACATGAAGGGCTCATCGAAATGAATTTCCCGGTTGTTCTGCACAAGGATGCCGACTCGGACTACGGAGTGATCGTCCCTGATGTGCCAGGTTGTTTCTCGGCCGGCAGCACCGTGGCGCAGGCACTTGAAAGCGTGAAAGAGGCGCTGTCCCTGCACTACGAAGGGTTGGTAGCCGATGGCGAGCCATTGCCACAGGTACGCGAGATTGATGCCCACCTTGAAAATCCCGATTACGCAGGTGGTGTGTGGGCGGTAGTTGAGTTTGATATCACGCCTTATTTCGGCAAGTCAGTGCGCTTCAATGCGACGTTGCCGGAACAGTTGCTTGAGCGTATCGATCAGACTGTCAGACGGGATCAACGCTACAGTTCGCGCTCCGGTTTTCTGGCGGCGGCAGCTCTGCGCGAATTGTCGGCATAAGGTTAGGCGAAAGAAATATGAAACGTTTCAGCAATTAGTCGAGTCCGGGGTTTTCTGGTGTTTGTCTGAGGGTATGCTGGGCGACTGGCGAAGCAGTCGAGACCAGATTCAAGACAGACAAGAGAGGATTCGATGACTTACACCGCTGCCGAAAACCGCTACGACTCCATTCCTTACCGCCGCGTTGGTCGCAGCGGTCTGGTGCTGCCGGCGCTGTCGCTGGGCCTGTGGCACAACTTCGGCGACAGCACGCCGATCGACACCCAGCGGGCGCTGCTGCGTACGGCGTTCGACCTGGGCATCAACCATTTCGACCTGGCCAATAACTACGGTCCGCCATACGGCAGCGCCGAGATCAATTTCGGTCGATTGCTGCGGGAAGACTTCAAGCAGTACCGGGATGAGTTGATCATCTCCAGCAAGGCCGGTTGGGACATGTGGCCCGGTCCTTACGGTCAGGGCGGCGGTTCGCGCAAGTACGTGCTGGCCAGCCTCGACCAGAGCCTGCAGCGTCTGGGCCTGGACTACGTCGACATTTTCTATTCGCACCGCTTCGACCCGGATACGCCGCTGGAAGAAACCGCCAGCGCATTGGCCACGGCAGTGCAGCAGGGCAAGGCGTTGTACATCGGCATCTCGTCGTACTCAGGGGTGAAAACCCGTGAGATGGCGGCATTGCTCAAGGAGTGGAAGGTGCCGTTGTTGATCCATCAGCCGGCCTACAACCTGCTCAATCGCTGGGTGGAAAAAGACCTGCTCGACACCACTGACGAACTGGGCACCGGCGTGATTGCGTTTACACCGCTGGCTCAGGGTTTGCTGACCGACAAATACCTCAACGGTGTCCCGAGCGACGCGCGGGTCAACCGTCCGGGCGGCGGTTCGTTGCAGGCTTCGCACCTGTCCGAGGCCAACATTGCCCACGTGCGTGCACTCAATGAAATCGCCAAGCGCCGCGGTCAGAGCCTGGCGCAACTGGCACTGGCCTGGACCCTGCGCGACCCGCGGGTGACGTCGGCACTGATCGGTGCGAGCCGGCCAGAGCAGATCATCGAGAACGTCGGGGCGTTGCGGAACTTGAGCTTCAGTGCAGAGGAGCTGGCGGAGATCGATCGTTTTGCCCAAGAGGGCGGGATCAATCTGTGGGAGAAGCCTTCGACGGCTGAGTGACAGCATGATCGTTCCCACGCTCCGCGTGGGAATGCATCAACGGACGCTCCGCGTTCGGCTTTCGGATGGGACGCGGAGCGTCCCGGGCGGCATTCCCACGCAGAGCGTGGGAACGATCAAATCAGCGAAAAAACGGCACATCCCCCAACACTGTCGCCCGCTGCATCACCCGCCGCGCCGGCCGGTAGTCATCCACCGCGTAATGCTGAGTCACGCGGTTGTCCCAGAAGGCGATGTCGTCTTTCTGCCAGCGCCAGCGAATGGTGAATTCCGGCCGTGTTGCGTGGGCGAACAGGAACTTCAGAATCGCCTCGCTCTCGGTTTCCGACAGTTCGTTGATCTTCGAAGTGAAGCCTTCGTTGACGAACAGCGAGCGGCGCCCGCTCACCGGATGGGTGCGGATTACCGGGTGCGACAGCGGCGGATTCTTGCGCCGCGCTTCTTCCCATTGGGCCAGCGCTTCAGGCGTGTTGCCATAGCGCTCCAACGGAAACGAACGGGTGAAATCGTGGGTGGCGGTCAGCCCTTCGAGCAAGGTTTTGAACGGTGCCGACAACGCTTCATACGCTGCGATTCCACTGGCCCACAAGGTATCGCCACCAAACTCCGGCAACAGCTTGGCGCTGAGCACCGCGCCCATGGCCGGGGTCGGCAGGAAGGTCACGTCGGTGTGCCAGATCGCGTTGTCGCGCACGTCGGTGACGGCGGTATCGAGGATCAGCACTTGCGGTTGCTCCGGCACATTCGGGTAGATCGGGTGAATGTGCAGGTCGCCGAAATTCGCCGCGAAGCGCGCCTGCTGCTGTGGGGTGATTGGCTGGTCGCGGAAGAACAGCACTTGATGCTTGAGCAGCGCTTGTTCGATGGCATCACGCTGTTCCAGATTCAGCGGCTGGCTGATGTCGACGCCACTGATCTGTGCGCCGAGGGCAGAGCTGAGGGGGACGATGGTCAGGTGGCTCATGGTGGTTCTCTTCAATCCGGGGCTGTCAGCGTAGTCAGTGCGATCAAAACGTATCAGTGAGCCTGGCCGTGCCACGGCACCAGTTTGCGTTGCAGCTTGCGCAAGCCCATTTCCATGGCGAAGGCGATCAGCGCGATCACTAAAATCCCCAGCACCACCACATCGGTGACCAGGAACTGCGCGGCCGACTGCACCATGAAACCCAGGCCGCTGGTGGCGGCAATCAGCTCGGCGGCGACCAGTGTCGACCAACCCACGCCCAAACCGATGCGCACGCCAGTCAGGATGTCCGGTAATGCACTGGGCAAAATCACATGTCGAATCAACTGTGCGCGAGTGGCGCCCAAAGACTGCGCAGCACGCAGCTTGGCCGGGTCGACCGTGCGCACACCGGTGGCGGTGGCAATGGCGATCGGAGCGAAAATCGCCAGGTAGATCAACAGCACTTTCGACAACTCGCCAATGCCGCACCAGATCACGATCAGCGGCAGATAGGCCAGCGGTGGAATCGGGCGATAGAACTCGATCAGCGGATCGAGAATGCCGCGAGCGATGCGATTGTGGCCGATGGCAATGCCGACCGGGACAGCCGTCAACACCGCGAAGCCCAGGCCCAGACCGATGCGGCTGAGACTCGCGCCCAAGTGCTGCCACAGGGTTGAATCCATGTAGCCGCTGGTCGCCAGCAGCCAGCCTTTTTGCAGCACGGCCGATGGTGACGGCAGGAATAGCGGCTCGATCAAACCGGTCGCCGTCACGGCCCACCAGATGACAATCAGCGCGACCAGCGTCAGCACACTGATCCAGCGCGTACTCAAACTGCGGCGCACAACGATTGCGGTGGTGTTTGTCTTGACCGCCGCCGCGGGAATTTCATAGCTGCTCATGCGTGCTCCTGCCGTGGAACGGCGCTGCGTTGGGAGAACACTTTGGCGAGCACGTGTTCGCGGGTTTCGATAAAGCGCGGGTCGGACTTGATCGAGCGCGCCGACTCACCGGCGGCGTAACGCTGGCCGAAATCGAGGCTCAGGCGTTCGACGATTTGCCCGGGATTGGGCGCCAGCAGAATCAGATCCGTGGCGAGGAACACCGATTCTTCAATGTCATGGGTGATCAGGAATACCGGTTTGGCAGTGCGCCGCCAGACTTGCAGCAGCAGCTCCTGCATCTGCTCGCGGGTGAACGCGTCGAGCGCGCCGAAAGGTTCGTCCATCAGCAAGACGCGAGGGTCGGCAGCGAGGGCGCGGGCCAGGCCGACGCGCTGTTTCTGACCGCCGGAGAGTTGCCAGATCCGGCGGTTTTCGAAGCCTGAAAGATCCACCAGCGCGAGCATTTCCCGGGCACGGATTTCGCGTTTGTCCCGAGGGACGCCCGCCAGCTCAAGGCCAAAGCCGACATTGGCCAGCACGTCTTGCCAAGGCAGCAAGGCGTCGTCCTGGAACACCACGCCACGTTCGGCGCTCGGGCCTTTTACCGGCACGCCATCGAGGGTGATGCGCCCGGCGCTGGGTGCGACGAATCCGGCAATCAGGTTCAACAGCGAAGTCTTGCCACTGCCGGACGGGCCGAGGGCGACCAGCAATTGCTGCGGCCCCAGGCTCAAGGAAATATCCGCCAGCACAGGTGCAGGGCTGCCAGGGTACTGTGCACTGATGCGCTCCAGCTGTAGCAAAGCCATCGCGTCGACTCCCGATCAGTTGGTGATGAATTTGGCGCTGACGTATGGCGCGTAATCCGGCAGCACGGCTTCGACCTTGCCTTGTTCCTTGAGGAACACGGCGGTGTCGGTGATGGCCTTGGTGGTCGGTGCTCCGAGGCTGGTCACCTGATCGGCCGCCAATGGGTAGACGTTGCCTTGCAGCAGCAGTGGAATGTCGCTGGCCTTGGCGCCGGAGAGCTTCACCAGTTTGTCGACGTTGCTCTGATTGGCGAGCCAGGCTTGCGGGTCTTTGCGGTAATCGGCGTAGGCGTCCAGGGTCACCTTGGCGAACGCGGTGACGATTTGCGGGTGCTTCTCGGCGAAGTCCTTGCGCACGATCCAGGCATCGAAAGTCGGCGCACCGAACTTGGCCAGTTCGCCGGAAGTGATCAGCACTTTGCCGTTTTCCTTGGCGACACCCAGGGCCGGGTCCCAAACGTAAGTAGCGTCGATGTCACCGCGTTTCCACGCGGCAATGATGGCCGGCGGGGCGAGGTTGAGGACGGTGACTTTCGACGGGTCGATGTTCCAGTGCTTGAGCGCCGCCAACAGGCTGTAGTGGCCGGTGGAAACGAACGGCACGGCGATTTTCTTGCCGATCAGGTCTTGCGGGGTCTTGATCCCGGAGCCGTCGCGGGCCACCAGGGCTTCGGCAGCGCCGATCTGGGTAGCGATGAGGAATGTTTCCACCGGGACTTTACGGGTGATGGCCGCGGTCAACGGGCTGGAACCGAGATAGCCGATTTGCACGTCGCCGGAGGCGATTGCAGCAATGATGTCGGCACCGTTATCGAATTTGCGCCAGCTGATGTCGGCCTTGGTGGCTTTCTCGTAAGCGCCGTCAGCCTGGGCGACTTTCGCCGGGTCAACGGTGGTCTGGTAAGCAACAGTGACGTCGGCCGCCTGGGCAAACAAACTGACTGCTGCCAATGACGCGGCCGCCAGCAGGCGAAGAGGGAAGTGCAGTTTCATCAGGATGCTCCTTGTCAGGCGGACGAAAGTCGGCGTGAAAGGAGACTAAATGATCTAAGAATCCGAAAATAAATAACTTTTTCGAATGAGCTTATGAGCGGAAAAATCTAAGCAGCTACCCTGATCGTTCCCACACTCTGCGTGGGAACGATCATAGTTCTAAGGCGGATGATCGAGAGAGCCTTTGTGGCGAGGGAGCTTGCTCCCGCTCGAGGACGAAGGACTCCCAATTTCATCCAACGCGTTGTGTCAGGTCAACGCGTTGTCTGGACTGCTGCGCAGCCGAGCGGGAGCAAGCTTCCTCGCCACAGGGATTGCTGTCAGTTACTGATCGCCAGAATGCTCGCCTGATACGACCCGACAAACACATCGAAATCGCCGACTTCGTTCTGCTCCAGCTCAACCTGCTGTGCCAGCGACGCACGAGCCAGTTCTTCGAACTTCGCCTGTTGCTCGGCCGGCAACGGCTCACTGCGGAAAAACTGCGCATGGGCCTGGCTCTGACGCAGGGAGAACTGAGCGAAGCTTTCCTTGTGTTCAGCCATTGCCGCCAGCACCTGGGCGGACGGCGTCAAGGCTGGGTCCTGGACCTTGGCCAGCTGCGCATCCAGCGCCTTGCTGTGAGCATCGCCGCCGTGGCTCTGGTCCAGCAGCGCCGCCAGTGGCGCGATGCTTTCCAGCAATTGGCCTGCCCACTCTTTGAGGTCGACCGGTTGCCCGTCGCGTTGCAATTGCAGGCCCGGACGGCGCCCTTCCTTGACCACGCTGAGGAAGTTCGAAGTCGCGTTGCTGCAACTGGTATTGGTCAGCAACGGGCTGTCGTTCAGCGCGCAGTACAGCAGGAAGGCGTCGAGGAAACGCGATTCAGTGATATCGATACCCATCGGCAGGAACGGGTTGATGTCCAGGCAACGCACCTCGACGTACTGGATACCACGGGCCATCAGCGCCTGGATCGGCCGCTCGCCGGAGTAGGTCACGCGTTTGGGGCGAATGTTGGAGTAGTACTCGTTTTCGATCTGCAGGATGTTGGTGTTGAGCTGAACCCACTCACCGTCCTTGTGCGTGCCGACTTCGACGTAAGGCGCGTAAGGCGTGGCCACCGCTTTGCGCAGGCTGTCTGTGTAACTGACCAGGTCGTTGTAACACGGCGTCAGGCCGGCCTGGGCGTTGCTCTGGTAGCCCAGGTCACTCATGCGCAGGCTGGTGGCGTACGGCAGGTACAGGGTATCCGGATCGAGCTGTTCCAATTGGTGCGAACGACCGCGCAGGAAACCTGCATCCAGCGCCGGCGAGGCACCGAACAGGTACATCAGCAGCCAGCTGTAGCGGCGGAAGTTGCGGATCAGTGCGATGTACGCCGACGACTGATAATCGCGGTCGGTGCCGACAAAGCCTTCAGCCTGTTTGAGCAGCGGCCACAGCTTTTCGGGCAGGGAAAAGTTGTAGTGAATCCCGGCGATGCACTGCATGGTCTTGCCGTAACGCAGGGCCAGGCCCTTGCGGTACACGTACTTGAGCTGCCCGATGTTGGAGGTGCCGTAATAGGCGATTGGGATATCTTCCTCGGCCGGCAGCGGGCACGGCATCGAAGGGCTCCACAGATACTCGTTGCCGAGCTTGCTGTAGGCAAAACGGTGAATGCTGTCCAGGCTCGCCAGCGTATCGGCAGGATCGGGCAGGGCCGGGGTGATGAACTCCAGCAGCGACTCGGAATAGTCGGTGGTGATTTGTTCGTTGGTCAGCGCGGAACCCAATTCTTCCGGGTGCGGCGTTTGCGCCAGGCGACCTTCGCCGGTCACGCGCAGGCATTCACGTTCGATGCCGTGAAGGCACTGTTCGAGCAGAGAGAGGTTAGCGCGCTCGCCGAGCAGGGCCAGGCGGCGGTTGAGAAGTTCGCTCAAGTTGGATTCCTTCACGCGTCAGTCGCCCCAATATGGGGGTGGGCAAGACGGTCTACAAGGGTGAAGTTGAAACTGGCGTTTTCGCCTGGTTTTGGAGCCGCTCAGGCCATATGCCGGTCAGTCAATCACTGCGCAATCCCTGTGGGAGCGAGCCTGCTCGCGATGAGGGCGGATCAGTCAACATTTATGTCGTCTGTCCCACCGTCATCGCGAGCAGGCTCGCTCCCACAGGTTTCTAATCGCGAAATTAACTCAAATCGATGACATCTAGCTACAGGACAGCGAACGTGCCTTGCGCTTTTGCGACCAATTTGTCGCCTTGCATCACATCGGCCTCGACCACCAGCGTGCGGCGGCCCGGGTGTATCACCCGCGCCGTGCACATCACCTCGCCGCCTTCGACGGCGCGGATGTAGTTGATCTTGCACTCGATGGTCGCGCTCTGCTGGTCAAAGCCATGGCTGCTGGAACAGGCCAGCCCCATGGCAATGTCCACCAGACTGAACAAAGCCCCACCGTGCAGCTTGCCGGCGCGATTGCGCAGTTCTGGCGCAAGCCCCAGGGCGACTTGCGCCACCCCGGTTTCCAGGCTGTGCAAGCGACAGCCCAGCAACTTGAAAAAAGCGCTTTCGGTATACCTCGCAGGGATCTCCATCAACGCTTCTTCAACTGCTTGGCGTTGGCGAACAGCGACGCCATGGCGTTATTGGCCGGAGCCGCTGCAGTGGTTTCCTTGCGCGGCGCGCTGTTCTGCGATTGACGCGGGGCCGAGCCCGGACGGGCGCCACGAGCACCGTCGATTTTCTCGCCCGGGGTGTCGCTCATGCGCATCGACAGCCCTACGCGTTTACGCGGGATGTCGACTTCCATGACCTTGACCTTCACCACGTCACCGGCTTTCACCGCTTCGCGTGGATCCTTGATGAACTTCTCGGAAAGAGCCGAGATATGCACCAAACCGTCCTGATGCACACCGATGTCGACGAACGCGCCGAAGTTGGTCACGTTGGTTACCACGCCCTCGAGGATCATCCCCAGTTGCAAGTCCTTGAGGTCTTCGACGCCTTCCTGGAACTCGGCGGTCTTGAACTCTGGGCGTGGGTCGCGGCCAGGTTTTTCAAGCTCTTGCAGGATGTCGGTCACGGTTGGCAAACCGAAGGTTTCGTCGGTGTACTTCTTCGGATCGAGGCGCTTGAGGAACGCAGCGTCGCCGATCAGCGAGCGGATGTCGCGGTCGGTTTCAGCGGCAATGCGCTGTACCAGCGGATAGGCTTCCGGGTGCACTGCCGACGAGTCCAGCGGGTTTTCACCGTTCATGACACGCAGGAAACCGGCGGCCTGTTCAAAGGTTTTCTCGCCCAGGCGTGCGACTTTCTTCAAGGCTGCGCGGGTTTTGAACGCGCCGTGCTCGTCACGATGGCTGACGATGTTCTGCGCCAGGGTCGCGTTGAGGCCGGAGATGCGCGCCAGCAGCGCCACGGAAGCAGTGTTCACGTCCACGCCTACGGCGTTCACGCAATCCTCGACCACGGCGTCCAGGCCACGCGCCAGTTTCAGTTGCGACACGTCGTGCTGGTACTGGCCGACACCGATGGATTTCGGATCGATCTTGACCAGCTCCGCCAACGGGTCTTGCAAGCGACGGGCAATCGACACCGCGCCACGGATCGATACATCCAGATCCGGGAATTCCTTGGACGCCAGTTCCGAAGCCGAGTAAACCGATGCACCGGCCTCCGAGACCATGACTTTGGTCATCTTCATCGCCGGGTATTTTTTGATCAGTTCGGCGGCGAGCTTGTCGGTCTCACGGCTGGCAGTGCCGTTGCCGATGGCGATCAGATCCACCGAATGCTTGGCGCACAGGGCGGCGAGAATCGCGATGGTCTGGTCCCACTTGTTATGCGGCACGTGCGGGTAAACCGTGGCGTGATCGAGCAGCTTGCCGGTGGAATCGACGACGGCCACCTTGCAACCGGTACGCAGGCCCGGGTCGAGGCCCAGGGTCGCGCGCGGGCCGGCCGGCGCCGACAGCAGCAGGTCGTGCAGGTTGTGTGCGAACACATTGATCGCTTCGGTTTCCGCGCCGTCGCGCAGCTCACCCAGCAAGTCGGTTTCCAGATGGGTGTAGAGCTTGACCTTCCAGGTCCAGCGCACCACTTCGCCCAGCCATTTGTCGGCGGCACGGTTCTGGTTCTGGATGCCGAATTGCTGGCCGATCATGCCTTCGCACGGGTGCATGGTGCCCGGCAGTTCGTCGCCGACTTTCAGTGCGGAGCTGAGGATGCCTTCGTTGCGGCCTCGGAAAATCGCCAGGGCGCGGTGCGACGGCATGCTTTTCAGCGGTTCGTCGTGTTCGAAGTAATCACGGAACTTGGCGCCTTCCTCTTCCTTGCCGGCGATCACGCGGGCACTGAGGGTCGCTTCCTGCTTGAGGTAGTTGCGCAGCTTGTCGAGCAGGCCGGCGTCTTCGGCGAAGCGCTCCATCAGGATGTATTTGGCGCCTTCGAGGGCCGCCTTCACATCGGCCACGCCTTTTTCCGCGTCGATGAAGCGTGCGGCTTCGGTTTCCGGGCTCAGGGTCGGGTCGTTGAACAAGCCATCGGCCAATTCGCCGAGGCCGGCTTCCAGGGCGATCTGGCCCTTGGTGCGGCGCTTCTGCTTGTACGGCAGGTACAAGTCTTCGAGGCGGGTCTTGGTGTCGGCGAGTTTGATGTCGCGTTCCAGTTGCGGCGTCAGCTTGCCTTGCTCCTGGATGCTGGCGAGGATGCTGATGCGCCGTTCGTCGAGTTCTCGCAGGTAGCGCAGACGCTCTTCCAGATGACGCAACTGGGTGTCATCGAGGCTGCCGGTCACTTCTTTCCGGTAACGGGCGATGAAGGGAACGGTAGAGCCTTCATCGAGTAGCGCGACGGCCGCTTCGACCTGTTGTGGGCGTACACCGAGTTCCTCGGCGATGCGGCTGTTGATGCTGTCCATAAAACCACCTGACAAATTGTGAAAGCAGGCTCGCAGGCACGCAGTTAGGGCCTCGGCGAGTCTGGTTGAGCGGCCTGGCCTGCGCCGCTACCTGGATCAAAAGGTATCCCGTTGACCCGTGAAATCGAACAATTACTGCCGACGCCCTGAAAAAAACGACGCCTGACTGTAGTACCTGTCTGATGTTGCCTGACACAAAAGGCCGCGCATTATAACCAGCGTTCCGGCATTCGGGGGCATTGCGGGCCGAGGCTTCAATGGCCGGTTTTCTGGCGGTAAAGGAAAAATCTGCTAACAATGCACACGGTGCGTATAACGGCAGCTACGCCATAATGCGCGCCGAGCTAAAAGGAGCATCCAATGAGCAGCACTGCAAACATTGCTGAAGGCGAAAAAATTCTTATTGTTGACGACGACCCGGGCCTCAGCAGCCTGCTGGAGCGTTTTTTCGTCAGCAAGGGCTATCGCGCCCGCGCCGTACCGAACACCGAGCAAATGGACCGCCTGCTGGCACGCGAAGTGTTCAACCTGGTCGTCCTCGACCTGATGCTGCCCGGTGAAGACGGCCTGACCGCCTGCCGCCGCCTGCGTGGCGCGAACAACCAGATTCCGATCATCATGCTGACCGCCAAGGGCGATGAGCTGAGCCGTATCAAGGGCCTGGAACTGGGTGCCGACGATTACCTGGCCAAGCCGTTCAACCCCGATGAGCTGATGGCCCGTGTCAAAGCCGTCCTGCGTCGCCAGTCGGCTCCGGTGCCGGGCGCTCCTGGCAGCGAAGACGAAAGCGTGACCTTCGGTGACTACGAGCTGTCCCTGGCCACCCGCGAACTCAAGCGCGGTGACGAAGTGCACATGCTCACCACCGGTGAGTTCGCCGTGCTCAAGGCCCTGGTGATGAACGCCCGTCAACCGCTGACCCGCGACAAACTGATGAACCTGGCCCGTGGTCGCGAGTGGGATGCCCTGGAGCGTTCCATCGACGTGCAGATTTCCCGTCTGCGCCGGATGATCGAACCCGATCCGTCGAAACCGCGCTACATCCAGACCGTCTGGGGCGTGGGTTATGTGTTCGTTCCGGATGGCGCCGCCACCAAGTGATCGGCGATTTGTAGGAGCGGGTCTTGCGGGCAACGGGTCAGATGACTTTGCTCGCAGACTCGCGATCCGCAATATGCGAGCATCGCTCGCTCCTGCAAGTGTGTAGCGGTTATCCATGAAAACCCCCGTTTGGTTCCCCCAGAGTTTCTTCTCCCGCACCCTTTGGCTGGTGCTCATCGTCGTTCTGTTCTCCAAGGCGCTGACCCTGGTTTATCTGTTGATGAACGAAGACGTGCTGGTGGATCGTCAGTACAGCCACGGCGTTGCCCTGACGCTACGCGCCTATTGGGCGGCCGATGAAAACAATCGTGACAAGATTGCCGAAGCCGCGACCCTGATCAGGGTGGTGGGCGCTGGCGTGCCGGAAGGCGAACAGCATTGGCCCTACAGCGAGATCTATCAGCGGCAGATGCAGGCTGAATTGGGGGCCGACACCGAAGTCCGGTTGCGCATGCATTCGCCTCCGGCGCTGTGGGTTCGCGCGCCAAGCCTGGGGGATGGCTGGCTGAAAGTGCCGCTGTATCCGCACCCATTGCGTGGCCAGAAAATCTGGAACGTACTGGGCTGGTTCCTGGCCATCGGTTTGCTGTCTACCGCTTCGGCGTGGATCTTCGTCAGCCAGCTCAATCAACCTCTGAAGCGCCTGGTCTACGCCGCGCGACAACTCGGTCAGGGTCGCAGTGTGCGCCTGCCGATCAGCGATACACCGAGCGAAATGACCGAGGTTTATCGCGCCTTCAACCAAATGGCCGAAGACGTCGAACAGGCCGGTCGCGAGCGCGAACTGATGCTGGCCGGAGTTTCACATGACTTGCGCACGCCATTGACCCGTCTGCGCTTGTCCCTGGAATTGATGGGCGACCGCACAGACCTGACCGATGACATGGTTCGGGATATCGAGGACATGGATGCGATTCTCGATCAGTTCCTGGCGTTCATTCGCGACGGCCGGGATGAGTCGGTGGAAGAGGTGGACCTGAGCGATCTGGTCCGCGAGGTTGCCGCGCCGTATAACCAGAACGAAGAAAAAGTACGCTTGCGCCTGGAGCCGATTCAGCCGTTTCCATTGCGTCGGGTATCGATGAAGCGCTTGCTCAACAACCTTATCGGTAATGCGCTGCACCACGCAGGCAGTGGTGTGGAGGTGGCGGCGTACGTGTCTGGGGATGTGAGCGCACCGTACGTGGTGTTGAGCGTCATGGACCGTGGTGCCGGGATCGATCCGTCCGAGCTGGAGGCGATCTTCAACCCGTTCACCCGCGGTGATCGTGCCAGAGGCGGCAAAGGCACGGGGTTGGGGCTGGCGATCGTCAAACGCATTGCCTCGATGCACGGCGGCAATGTTGAACTGCGTAACCGTACCGGTGGTGGATTGGAAGCGCGGGTGCGCTTGCCGTTGGGGTTGATGCTACCGCGGGATGCCGTCTAACCCGATCGTTCCCACGCTCTGCGTGGGAATGCCTCTTCGGACGCTCCGCGTTCGGCTCTGGAGGGGGCGCGGAGCGCCCCGGGCTGCATTCCCACGCAGAGCGTGGGAACGATCACCGATCTTGCGACTGCTACGCAGCCGAGCGGGAGCAAGCTCCCTCGCCACAGTGGTTGTGTCTCAGCCCTTGCCTTTGGTCCGGGTCATGTTCGGGCCGCCATTCTTCTCCAGATGCTCAATGATGATCCCCGCCACGTTCTTGCCAGTGGTGGTCTCGATCCCTTCCAGCCCCGGCGATGAGTTCACTTCCATCACCAGCGGCCCGTGATTGGAGCGCAGGATATCGACCCCCGCCACCGCCAGCCCCATGACCTTTGCCGCACGCAAAGCAGTCATGCGTTCTTCCGGGGTGATCTTGATCAGGCTGGCACTGCCACCGCGGTGCAGGTTGGAGCGAAATTCGCCGGGTTTGGCCTGGCGCTTCATGGCCGCAATCACCTTGTCGCCGACTACAAAGCAGCGAATGTCGGCGCCACCGGCTTCTTTGATGTACTCCTGGACCATGATGTTCTGCTTGAGGCCCATGAACGCCTCGATCACCGACTCAGCCGCGGTGGCGGTTTCGCACAGCACCACACCGATGCCTTGGGTGCCTTCCAGCACCTTGATCACCAGTGGCGCACCGTTGACCATTTCGATCAGATCGGGAATGTCATCCGGTGAGTGGGCAAAACCGGTGACCGGCAGACCAATGCCCCGGCGCGACAGCAATTGCAGCGACCGCAGCTTGTCCCTTGAACGGGCAATAGCCACCGATTCGTTGAGCGGAAAAACCCCCATCATTTCGAACTGGCGCAACACTGCGCAGCCATAAAAAGTAACGGATGCACCGATCCGCGGAATCACCGCGTCGAAGCCCTCCAGCGGCTTGCCGCGGTAGTGGATCTGCGGTTTATGACTGGCAATGTTCATGTAGGCGCGCAGGGTATCGACCACCACCATTTCATGGCCGCGTTCGGTACCGGCTTCGACCAGGCGACGGGTGGAATACAGACGCGGGTTCCGCGACAGCACAGCGATCTTCATGCAACACCTGTGGAGGAGGTAGATACCGGGAACACCGGCTTGTCTTGTACATACTTGATACCCGGATTGACCACCAACTGGCCGTCGATCAGGGCTTTGGAACCGAGTAGCAGGCGATAACGCATGGACTTGCGGCAGGCGAGGGTGAACTCGACCCGCCAGACCCGATCACCGAGGGCCAGGGTGGTGCTGATCACGTATCGCACCTGCGCGTGACCGTTGGAGCTTTTGATGGTTTTTCTTGTCACCAGCGGTGCTTCGCAGCGCCGGTGACGCAACTGCACCACCGTGCCCAGGTGCGCCGTGAAGCGTACCCATTGCCCACCATCACGCTCGAACGTCTCGATGTCGGTGGCATGCAGGCTGGAGGTGCTGGCGCCGGTGTCGATTTTTGCGCGAAGGCCGGCGACTCCCAGATCCGGGAGCGCCACCCACTCGCGCAGACCGACAACGGTCAAATGGTCAAATGTCTTCAAAATGGCTCAACCGGTAGAAACCACGGTGGCCGCAGGCGGCCGAATCCGCGGTATTCACGCAGAATAATGGTTAAAAGGCGACAGATATCTACGGCCCGGATTGCCAGCCCCACAAGGAGGTTATGGAATGTCAGCATTGTAGTCCGGGCCGGAGTAATTCTTGGTACGACAGAACGGTAGTACAGTTCACCAATATTTCAGAACGAGGAAATCCCATGGCACAAAAAAACGAAGAGGACGACAAAGTCCGCCTCGATAAATGGTTGTGGGCTGCACGGTTTTACAAAACTCGCGCCTTGGCCAAGGCAGCGATTGAAAGTGGCAAGGTGCATTGCCGCGGTGAGCGTTGCAAGCCTGGCAAGGAGCCACGTATTGGCGACGAATTTGTGATCCGCACCGGTTTCGAGGAACGCACGGTGGTGGTCAAGGCGCTGTCGATCGTGCGCCGAGGCGCGCCGGAAGCGCAGACGCTGTACGCGGAAACTGACGCCAGTATCGCCAAGCGAGAAAACGCCGCCGCCGAGCGCAAGGCGGGCGCCCTGGGCTTGAGCACCGATGGCAAGCCGAGCAAGAAGCAGCGCCGGGATCTGTTCAAGTTTCGGGGCAGCAGCAACGAATGATTGACCTCGCCGCCGATCGCACCAACCCGGCCAAGACTTGTAATTGCACCTGCGCGTAGCCATATGAGGTAATTCGCCTGCCGTGTATGTGCCGTTCGTCGTAAAACGCGCGCAGTCGCCGGCCTGTAAGCCATAACCAGACAGCCAGGGGCTGTGGCCAAGGCGTAACCTCGAATTCTGTAATCACTTTTGTCTCCACTTCAGATACCCAGACTTATGACCGACCTACCGGATAACGACTTCACTCAACGCTTCATCTTCGATGACAGCGACACCCGTGGCGAGATGGTTTCGCTGGAGCTCAGCTACGCTGAAGTCCTGGCCAAACACGCCTATCCGGAGCCGGTTGCGCAACTGCTCGGCGAACTGATGGCGGCGGCGGCGTTGCTGGTCGGCACCTTGAAGTTTGATGGCTTGCTGATCCTTCAGGCCCGCTCCGAAGGCCCGATCCCGTTGCTGATGATCGAATGTTCCAGCGAGCGCGACATCCGAGGCCTGGCCCGTTATGAGGCCGAGCGGATTGCGCCCGACGCCACCCTGGCCGATCTGATGCCCGACGGCTCGCTGACACTGACCATCGACCCGACACAAGGCCAGCGCTACCAGGGCGTGGTCGATCTGGACGGTGAAACGCTGTCTGACTGCTTCACCAACTACTTCGTGATGTCCCAACAGATCGGCACGCGCATCAAGCTTTGCGCCGATGGCCGTCGCGCCCGTGGCCTGTTGCTGCAGCAACTGCCTGCCGATCGCCTGAAAGACGAAGAAGAACGCGCCGCCAGCTGGCAGCACCTCACCGCGTTGAGCGGGACGTTGACTGCCGATGAGCTGTTGGGCCTGGACAACGAAACCGTCCTGCATCGTCTCTACCACGAAGAGCAAGTGCGTTTGTTCGACGTGCAAAAACTGCGCTTCCGTTGCAGCTGCTCGCGCGAACGTTCAGCCAACGCACTGGTCAGTCTGGGTATGGAAGACGCGCAGAATCTGGTGGTTGAACACGGTGGAAAGATCGAAATTGACTGTCAGTTCTGCAACCAGCAATACCTGTTCGACGCCGCCGATGTCGCTCAATTGTTCGCCGGCGCGGGTGTCGAGACCCCGTCAGATACCCGTCACTAAAACGGTTCAGCGCAGGTAAATTCACTGCTCGGTGCCGGATTTACGCCGTTACGACAGGAGGGGCCTACTTTTTTTGGGCTTTTCTGGCATAATCCGGGCCACTTTTTTCGCGGTAGTAGTGCACGACTTTCTACTACAAAAACGTTTGGAGCACTCGGCCACTGGCCGACGGGGAACCTCATGACGCAAGCCAATAACGCCGTGTACACCGATCTGAGTGTTGATGATCTGGTTAAAGAAGCCCTCAACCGCGGTGAAGGCGAGCTTGCCGATACCGGCGCACTGGTTGTTCGTACCGGTCACCGTACCGGCCGTTCGCCAGTCGATCGTTTCATCGTTGATGAGCCGAGCACCACGGGCGCCATCGCCTGGGGCCCGATCAACCGCAAGTTCCCGGCCGACAAATTCGACGCCCTGTGGAACCGTGTCGAGGCGTTCAACAACGCGCAAGAGCATTTCGTTTCCCACGTCCACGTAGGTGCCGCTTCCGAGCACTACCTGGCCGTTAAAATGACCACCCAGACTGCCTGGCAGAACCTGTTCGGTCGTTGCCTGTTCATCAACCCGGCCCAGTACAACCCGGCTGGCCGTGAAGAATGGCAAGTGCTCAACGTTGCCAACTTCGAGTGCGTGCCTGAGCGTGACGGCACCAACTCCGACGGTTGCGTGATCATCAACTTCGCACAGAAAAAAGTGCTGATCGCCGGCATGCGTTACGCCGGTGAAATGAAGAAAGCCATGTTCTCGGTGCAGAACTTCCTGCTGCCGGCCGCTGACGTGCTGCCAATGCACTGCGCCGCCAACATCGGCGAAGAAGGCGACGTGACCCTGTTCTTCGGTCTGTCCGGCACTGGTAAAACCACCCTGTCCGCCGACGAAAGCCGTTACCTGATCGGTGACGACGAACACGGTTGGGGCGAGGGCGTAGTGTTCAACATCGAAGGCGGTTGCTATGCCAAGTGCATCGACTTGTCCGAGAAGAACGAGCCGGTTATCTGGAAAGCCATCAAGCACGGCGCGGTCCTGGAAAACGTCGTCATCGACGATGCCAAGCACGCCGACTATGCCGATGTCAGCCTGACCCAGAACAGCCGTGCCGCGTACCCGCTGGAGCACGTTGCCAAGCGTTCCGAGAAGAACCTCGGTGGCGAGCCGAACGCTGTGATCTTCCTGACCTGCGACCTGACCGGCGTGCTGCCGCCAGTGTCGATCCTCAACGAAGAACAAGCGGCCTACCACTTCCTGTCCGGCTACACCGCACTGGTGGGCTCGACTGAAATGGGTTCGGGCAGCGGCATCAAGTCGACCTTCTCGACCTGCTTCGGCGCACCGTTCTTCCCGCGTCCAGCCGGCGAATACGCCGAACTGCTGATCAAGCGCATCCGCGGCTTCGGCTCCAAGGTTTACCTGGTCAACACCGGCTGGACCGGCGGTGGCTACGGCGTCGGCAAGCGCTTCAACATCCCGACCACCCGTGCGGTGATCGCAGCGATCCAGAGCGGCGCGCTTATCGGTACCGAAACCGAGCACCTGGACACCATCAACCTCGACGTGCCACTGGCCGTACCGGGCGTTGAGACTGGCCTGCTGAACCCACGCAACACCTGGGCCGACAAAGCCGCCTACGACGAAGCCGCCAAAGCATTGGCCGGCCTGTTCATCGAGAACTTCAAGAAGTTCGAAGTGAGCGATGCAATCAAGGCAGCTGGGCCTAAGTTGTAAGTGTTGGTTTGATGCAATGAAAAAGCCGCCCCTCGGGGCGGCTTTTTTTTAGGTCTAATAAAGTACGTTGATGTGTCGTATGCTTTTTAACGTTCAAGGGAAAGCCTTGACGAATGTGATAAGCGCTTTAGGGTCATTTGTTAGTAGCAGTTTTAGTGCCGCGTTAACAAACTCTCGATCCGTAGAAGATAGACACGTTAGATATTCAAGTACATATCTATCTAAATTGCAGTCATATACCGTTCGTTTCCCTTTTTTATCGATGCCCGAAAATATAATATCCCCAGTGATGTCAATATGTTTGCTATAGGTGTCGATGTGAGCATGAATTATGCTGTAGTTGCTGGGGCTGAGTGAATATTTTAATTTGGTTTGTTTTGTTAGTACGGGCTTGTTGTTTTTTCTTTTGTTGCATTTTTTGCATGTTAGAACAAGATTTTTTTCTTCAAAAATGAATCTTGGGTCTTCATCAATAGGTACGATATGGTCAATGTGTAAGTCGTCATTGTCTATGTGTGGATTTTTCTTTTGACAATAAAAACATCTTCTGTCTTGATGCTGTATGAGTATGGCTTTTGCCGATGTATATATTGCTGAGAAGTCATCATGCGCCCATTTCTTTCTTCCTGTTATGGGAAGGTTGTTTATTCTCGAAATGACCAATTTATCATTGGAGGTGAAGAGGGTTGGTGGGTTGATTTTCTCAAGTGCAATCATTTTTTTGTTTTTTCCAAGATACTCGAGATTAACTTTTTATCTATTTCCCTAGTTGTTAGTGCATGTAGTTGTTTGAGTGCGGACTCGTATTCGTTGTTTTTGCTATTTGTTATGATTGAGTGCGCGGCTTTAATTATTAAATCCTTCACGATAAAGTTGTTTTTTGTGATTGTGTCGAAGTGATCGATGAAAATTCTTTCGATCCCTTCACTGTCATAGCTTTCCGGGAAATCAAATTTATTAGTTAGGTTTACAGTGTTTGAGTATTTTTTTACTGCGCCGCTTATGACAAGTGGCGAATGGGTGGCGATTATAAAAAAGCAGTTTTTAAAATGCTTGCCGATCTCAAAAATTAACTTTGTGAAGAGTGTTTGCCATGCTGGGTGTAAGCTTATTTCCGGCTCATCTATAAGTATAAGTGAGTTATTTTTCATTGAGCTTGATAAAATGGTTAGTCCGACAAATAAAGCAATTTGTCCTGAGCTAAGATCTGCTACATCAATGTCGCGATTATTCTGAATGCCATTGATTTTTACAATTCGCATTCGACCAGAGCTTCGCAGTAATAGGATTCCTCTTATCATTTCTTCAATAGGTAGTCCTGTAATTGGTTTTTCACCTATTATTAAGTTGAAGTGTCCAGGGCTTATTTCAATTTCTAATGAACCAGGTGTTTCTAGGATGAGATTGTAAAAATCTTGGAGATTTTGTTTTTGAAATCTGGAGAGTAATATATCATTGCTGCTCCTGGATACTTGTGCTCGAATAATAAAGTTTGGCGATAGCTTTGTTTCTTTTTTTATGTGCTCAATTATTCTTGAGTTTTCTTCTCCTCTTTTTTTTGCGAACTCGCATGCGGCTTGGAATATCAGAGAATATTTTCCGTTGTTTGTGGTGCCGATTTGTTCAAGTTCAATATCTTCATTGGGAAAATACCTACGATTTATATCTAATTTATTAAATGGGGTTAATGAGTATGTGATTATCTTGGATGGGGTGCCGGTTGATGTTAACTTGAACTTTGGATCTGTCTTTTTTGGGTGAATGTTAACGAAATTGGTTAGCACGTTTTTGAGTATTGTGCTTTTTCCACAGCCATTGTCTCCGGTAACAAAAAGGTACGATGAGTCGCTACCTGTATCTTTAAACTTTATGTGGGTTCCATCGGCTGTAGTAATGTCGATTAGATTTAGCAATGTTAACTCCTGTAATTCACTCTGATTTTTGTAGATGTCTATCGAGGCTTTTTTATATTCATATCGGGGGTATGGCTTGTTGAGTGGTTTAAAAGTTAAAGCTCCGGTTGTGCTTGTTTTTATCCAAAAAATTTGCAACAGAAGCTAAATGACGTGAACTCATCACGCCTATATTAGATTCTGGCATCATCGTCTCCTTTTTGAGCATCATCATGGTTTGCTGCGCTAGGTAAATTGGAAAGTGAATCTCAGATTAAATCGGAATGGAGTCATTCTGCCAGTAATTTGTAGAGTAGGGTGACAAAGTACGGCACAGACAATAGGAGTTGTTTACTTGATGAGTGGAATTTTTGGAGCAAAGTGAGTGCTGAGGATGGATAACCCTAACAATTTAAGGCTGTGTACACCTTTGATGTTGACCGAGCAGGTGTTCAGTCCCACCAGAAAATACGCGCCGCTTCAAAGCAAGGCGGCGAGTAACAAAACCATCAGTATCTCCACACTGTATCCGGATAGGTGTGCACTGCGGACGGTAGAGCCCTTCTAGCACCCGAGTATCCTCGCGTTGCGCTAATGGCTTGTGTAGAACATGCCGGTGGTCTGACGGAGTTTGTCCTGCGGCCCTCGACCCTACGTTTGAGGAACACGTTGTAGTCTTCGGGCTGGAAGGGAGATGGCATGGCCTCCGACACTCCAACTCTTTAGATATTAATTGCCAGAAAGCCGAAACGCCGACGCCATATTGTCTTGCTCACGCTTAGATAACCCCAATGCTCCGGCCAGCGTCGTCCACTGGCTGACCACCTCTCGGAAGCTCTCAATAATTTCTTCTGCATCCGCGCGACTGACCCGAAAGTATTCGGCCACTTCGCGAGCGAGTTCAAGATCCAGCGCGTTGTCGGCGTCTGTGATGTTGAGCTTTAGCCCATCGGCGTGCGCCACCGGATTCATGTCGTAGGCATCAGACAGGCGCCATCCCCGACCGGGGTCAAGGATAAAGCCATGATTGCGCAGGTGGTCGTCGGTATTGGAGACCAGGATGTTGAACACGATACGAGACCATAACTCGCGAAGATCTGCGTTGGTTTCCGAGCCGTGTTCCATGAGCACTTCTGCTAACTCAAGGTAGCTGGCACCTACTGATGCGTCGTCACCGTCAACACGGTCGGTCATGGTCATTGCTGAAGCAAAATGCAGTCGGGCACCCTGTTCGGTGCGGTCGAAGCGCTTGACCATGAAACAGTGATGATCGCTCGCGAAGCGGCGTGCAGTGCCGGTCGCGACCCGCAAGCCACAATGATTCGCCAAGGCATTCACCACCATTTCCCAGCCACCGACGTCATAGTCATCGCGAGTGCTCGGGAATTTGGCGATCCATAAATGACCATGCTCGTCAGCAACGCTGGCTTTTGGTCTGGCGCCACCTAGTGAGCCACCAGGCGCTATCAGCATCCTCAGCCACTCGCGCCCATCGAGTGACGTATTGTCTGGATCGTTTTCCAAGGCTCGGCTTGCCTGCTCCAACGCGCGTAACTCGACAAAGGGTGGGGCGGCCAGCCCATCGCGATCATCCAGAAAATTGCCTTCGTCATTGAGCTTGTAGCGGATAGCTCCAACCCGATAGAGGTCATGAACGCCTAGAAGGAAATCTGACTCGTACAGCTTCGTGCCCTTAGGGGCCAACCCGTCACGGATGTCTCGTTCCAGCCGCCGCTTCATCAGCAATTGGCCCCATCGATCCGGGCTTGAATCGGCAAAAACGCCAAACCGGGTCTGATGTTGGCCAGGGAACTGCCGACCCTCAAAAAGGCCGATTCGGGGGTCCAGGGATGTGAAGCTCAACTCGGGATCGGCCAGCGCCGCCGCGTCGTACTCAAACTCGAACACGTTGGTGGCACGAGCCTTTCTGGCATGGAGGAACCCAAGACGCCTTGGTCCGTTCAAGGATTCCCAATCCGCATACACCGAGATCAATGTCATTTTTTACCCGTCGTAGGTTTGGGGTTTTTCTTGGTTAACAAATTGGATAAAGAGTGAGTGTTCAAAGGGAAATCGGCACCAAGGTCCGATGCAGAGGGGCTGTCAAATGCTCCCGTCTCTCTGTCGCGAATAGGTGGCGATACCTTCGCTGGCGCTACGCTGCGTACTCGTTGGCGTTTACTGGCTGCGAGGCTTGCTCTCGGGGTTAATTGAGCGTCTTGCAGCTGGCGCCCCAGCTCATCCACTGCGGCGAGTTTGCTCAGGTCTTTCTCCAGGCCCAGCACCTGCATCACTGACAAATAGGCCCCCATTGTCACGCCTGATCCGCCTGACTCTAGAGAGCGCAGTGTTGTCAGTGACATGCCTGCCCTCTCGGCAACCTGCCTAGCTGTCAGCTTGCGGCGCAACCGAGCGAGTTTGAGCCGCTCGCCAAATTCAGAGAGCAGCTTGGCTGCTGCTGGCAGGAGCGGCGCTGTTTTTTTAGCCATGTGCCATTATTCCTTCGTTTTTAGGCTTTAACTACCAGAATAATAGCACTTATGTGATGATTTGCTGGGCTGCCCCAACGTGTAGCAAGTCTCTCTCTGCCAGTACGGCCGCTCCAGATGGACGTCGGAGGCGGGATTATTGAAACTGCCATTATTCCAACTTAAATTGCGAAAAACAGACAGAATATTGCCACTTAAGTGATCTGCGAGATCCCTTCCAGAGCTTTTGTATCCCACCGTTGCAACTTGACCGCTTGGTAAAGCATGCCGATGGTCAGTGGGGCTTTGTCGCCACGACCTTTGGCTCGGCGTTTGAGGAACACATCGAACCCTTCCGGCTGGAAGTAGCGATAGGCGTCGTAGTCCACGAAGTCGATCCCAAACTGTTCTTCCAGCGCTTCCATCAAATGCTGCGCATCTGCGCCGTCGCAGCCCAGGTCGAAATTGATCGAGGTGGTGAGGCTGATGGTTTTGCGTTCGGGGAGACCGAGTTCTTCGTGCAGCAACTGCATGAGCAGGTGCATGGCGTGGTCGTCGGGGAAGTTGGGGGCGAGGATCATTCGGGTGCGACCGGTTGGGCTTGAACGGACCTTATCTGTCGTCAGGTTTTGGGGGAAGGGCGGGAGCAAATTTTGACGGCTCGTCTTGTCGATATTTGGCGAGCGCTTCTTCTCGTGTCGGAAGTGGTTGGTCGAGATCTGCTGCTGAAGTGTCGAATCCTGCGAGACGCAGGCTCGCCAAGTAGTTTGAGCGGCGGGTTTTTTCATAGTGTGCTTGTTTTTGTTTGAAGGTTATTTCGCTCATCACGATTTTCCGTGCTGCTAGCTGGCCTGTTCTGGGCTGGAATTATGCGTCGTGTTCATCGCAGGCAAGCCAGCTCCCACAAGGGCGCGGCTTGCCTGTTGATGCTCAACTTCAGGTTGGCGCTTTCCAGCCCATCATGCGTTGTTGGGCGACTTTAAGCAGGTCGCAGCCGTCCTGGGTCAACAGGTAGACGGCGTGGGTGATGTGCGGGATGTCTTCCACGTCACCGTTTTTGAAGCATTGGCAATGTAGGGTTTTGAGCAGGTCGCCGGAGGCTCGGATTCGCTGGAGGGCGGCTTCGAGGATGTCTTGCGGGTTGGCTTCTGTGTCGATGATCAGGGGTGGGGAATCGGTGAGGTTGGTTTGGAGGGGGCGGTAGCGATCGGGGAAAGGGTTCAATTTATTCATTTTATGTATTCTCAAATGCATCAGATGAAACCACCACCATCGTGACCAAGCGATGGAGGCGGACTGTGTTCGGGTTGGTCAGCCGGAAGAATACATAAGACCGGCACGCCATAAGGCGTCCCAAACACAGCCACCATATAGCGTGCAGACACTTGAGGTGCCGGCAGCATACAACGGACGCGTTTATGTATTCCATCGAGTGACCAAGCCCGAGCCGCTGAATTAGCAGCGACAGCCCGACTATAGGTGTGGGCCGCCGGGCAGCGATAGACGATAAAGAGTCCCCGCTTGTAGGATCGGGCCGAACCTCGATTAGGCCCTTTCCATAGGAATTTTCGCGAAGAGTGTTCTCGCGCTTTCCACCATCCCGCGCCCGCCATCTCAACGAATATGCTGGTACGAAGCCACATCCAGAAGGTCATTGCTCAGCCCGGCTGCCGGCACATAGATCGTGCCTTTCACTGCCGAGAACCTGACCCCATTGCTGCCCAGTGAAACGTAACGCTCGCCCTGGTCCAATTCGGTGAAGTAGGTGTACGAGCACTTCTCCATCGCTTTGTATTTCGCGGCGGCGCTGACCATGGCGTTGTGGTGGTTCTGCAGGTCGGCCGCGCTCAGGTTGAGGGTTTTGTCCAGCGGCACGCCCCAGCGCTTCAGGCACACTTCGGCAAAGTGACGGACGATCAGGCCGGGTTCGGCCAGCACTTTAGGGCCGCTGACCCCGTCTGCTGCGGCGTTGCCAACCAGCGTGCCATGGCGGCCGGGCATCGGGTAGATGTGGGTTCGGGTGCCGGTGGCCGTTTGCGGGATGACACAGCTGAAGCCTTTGGAGCGCTCGTCTCGGGCGTAGAAGCCGACATATTCTTTTACGTTGGCACTCAGTTTTACTTTGCTTTCCTGAAAGTTACCGATGCCCGGTACCGGATCAATCGCAAAAATATTGACCGGGATGTTCTTCAATTCGCTGTCGTTAAACATGGCATTGGCCAGCATGTGGCAACTAATGCCGCCGCGACTCCAGCCTACCAAGTTGACCTTGGTCGGAATAACACCGTCCTTGCGAAACGTTTTGATGATTTGTTCTTGCAACTTCTGCTGGGTCACACTGCGGTCGCCGTAGTTATATTTACGCCACAGCCAGGAACCTTCGACGATCACGTCTTCGATTGGAATGCCGGCTGCCTTCAGGCGGTTGTATTCGGTCTCGGTCAGCTTTTCACGTTGCCAGTCACATTGGCCTTTGATGATGTTGATGGCGTGCTTGACGTTCTCCTCCCAGCCCTTGCCGAACAGGGTGCCGCTCAAGCCATAGTCCTTGGATTGAGTGAACAGCTCATCAGCTTGCAGGTTGCTGGTACCGGGGCCGTCGACCACGATCCATTCGGCAAATTCTCTACCAGCATGATGGGAGGCGAGTGCCGAAACCAGTTCGCCATTCCAGTAAGTTGGGTTTTGGTTGTCGAATTTGGTCGAACCGGTACCGCAAAAGAAAATAGTTAATGTAGTCATTGTGCTGCTCTTGTTTTGTTTTAAGAGCCTGCAGACTAGTTTGAGTAAATTGGATTATGAAGTGGTTAGTTGTTACCGGGGTTGTAGTATTTGTTTTTGGCTTTAATGTCTTATTCTTTGTTTTGCAACTTCCAGTAGTTGGCAGCCATCCTGCGTTAATAGATAAAGCGCATTCACGATGTGAGGGATGTCTTTAACGTCGGCCTGTTTGAAGCACAAGCAATAAAGCGTTTCGAGCAAATCGCTGGCTGCCCGCAGGCGTTGATGCGCGGCGTCGAGGATGTCGCCGGTGCTGGCCGTGGTGTCGATGACGAGGACGGGCGATTCGCTGTAACTGGTTTTGAGGGGACGATAGCGGTCGGTCGGAGGATCGGGGAGCGTCATTGAGTTGCGTCCTGTGCGAAAGCGGCAAGTGTTCCCGGCAGGCCGAGTCACTGGTTTCAGCCGCGCCGGTGACTATAGAAGGGCGTGGTGTGGTGCGACAAGACGGCTGAGGTCGACAGGTTTTGTAGGGTTTTTATTGGCTAATAAGGAAATGGACTACGTCTTGGTTGATGGTGCCTCAGACGCTGTAGGTTGTTTCGGCTTCTGTGGTGATTGGGCTGACCTCTTCCCGCAAGCCGTGCAATCCATGCAAGCCATCCGCTGTATCATCCCGTATCGTTTTTTGCCCCGACCTTTTCTCGACTCGCTGCGATCGCCGGCTAGGCTTTGCTCATCGCAGCGGTCAACGGAGTGACAGCTTATGCACAACACCCTGGAACAGGTTTTCGGTTATCCACAGTTTCGACCCGGTCAGGAAAAAACGCTCAACGCCATCATGGCGGGGCGCTCGGCGGCGGCGATTTTTCCCACCGGTTCCGGCAAATCCCTGTGCTATCAATTATCGGCCGTACTGCTGCCGCACCTGACGTTGGTGGTTTCGCCGTTGCTGGCGTTGATGCAGGATCAATTAGCGTTTCTGCAACGCCACGGCATTGCGGCGGGCAGTATCGATTCGGCGCAGAGTCGCGATGACGCCAGCGAGGTGATGGCCCGCGCCAGGTCCGGCGAATTGAAGATCCTGATGGTGTCGGTGGAACGCCTGAAGAACGAGCGTTTCCGCAATTTCCTGCAGCAAGTGCCGATTTCGTTGCTGGTGGTGGATGAGGCGCACTGCATCTCGGAGTGGGGCCACAACTTCCGCCCGGATTACCTCAAGCTTCCCGACTACCAGCGGCAATTCAACATCCCGCAAGTGCTGCTGCTGACGGCGACCGCGACGCCCAAGGTTATCGTCGACATGCAGGCGAAATTCGCCATCGCTGCCGAAGACGTGGTGACCACCGGTTTCTATCGCCCGAACCTCAATCTCTGGGTAGAACCGGTGCGCGGTCCGGACAAGCGACGGCGCCTCGTTGAATGGATGAGCGAACGCCCCGGACAGCCGAGTATCGTCTACGTCACCTTGCAAAAAACCGCCGAGCATATTGCCGAACACCTGCAACGCCATGGCATTCAGGCCGAGGCTTATCACGCCGGTTTGCCCCACGAGCAGCGCGATGGCATCCAGAAGCGTTTCATGGGCGGGCAGTCCAATTGCATCGTCGCCACCATCGCTTTCGGCATGGGCATCGACAAGAGCGATATCCGCAACGTCGTGCATTTCGATCTGCCCAAATCCATCGAAAACTACAGCCAGGAAATTGGCCGCGCCGGGCGTGACGGTCAGCCGTCCGATTGTTTGGTGCTGGCCAACCGCGACAGCCTCAACGTGCTGGAAAACTTCGTTTACGGCGATACCCCTGAGCTCGACGGTATCCGCCATGTGCTAGACGAGTTGCAAGCGTGCGCGCCGCAAGGGGAGTGGGAGTTTATGTGGGGTCCCTTGGCGGACAACAGCAATATTCGCCAGCTCCCGCTCAAGACCTTGCTGGTGCAACTGGAGCTTCGTGGAATCATCGCCCCGCGTTACGCCTATTATGCTGAGTACCGTTTCAAATACCTGGAGGAACCCGAAGCGTTGCTGGCTCGTTTCGAAGGCGAGCGCAGGGATTTCGTCGCGGCGATCCTCCAGACCTCAAAGCGAGCGCGGAGCTGGGCCACGGTGAATTTCGACGCGCTGTACGAGCAACATCAGGCCGAGCGCAACCGGGTGGTCAAGGCGCTGGATTACTTCCAGGAGAAGGGCTGGGTCGAGCTTGAAAGCAAGTTGATGACCGAGGTCTATACCCTGCTGAAAACAGATTTCGACCCCCAGGCACTCAGCGCTGAACTTCACGCCGGTTTCACTCAGCATGAACACACCGAAATCACGCGGATACACGCGATGCTGGATCTGTTCGCCACCGACCGTTGCCTGGGATTTCGATTGGCTGAGTATTTCGGCGACAGCAATGCCCCGCAACAGTGCGGGCATTGTTCGGTGTGTCACGGTCAGGTCGCCCGGCTACCGGCACCTCCGGAGCTGCCGGCACTTGTGGATAAACACTTCGAGGCGCTGTGTGGCGAGTTTATCCACAGGCATGAGCAGCACACGGGCAGCATGCCGTCGGCTGAGCGAGTGACGCGGTTCTTGTGCGGGATCAGTGTGCCGCTGTTTACCAAGCTCAAGGCCCGCACGATTCCGGGGTTTGCGGTGCTGGAGGAGTATCCGTATGCCGAGGTGCGCAACTGGTCCCAGTCACATCTTTAACCTGCAGGGATTGGCGAATGTCTTGGGGCGCATCCATCCGCTGAATGTCGCTCATCACAGGAATAAATTTCAAAAAAGGGTGGTGGCTGACTATGGTGAGGGCTGTCTTTGGATCGCCAACAAGAGAACAAGATATGAGCCAGACACCGTTCGACATTCAGCGCGCAGCCGTGATCGGCGCGGGCACCATGGGCCGTGGCATTGTCATGTGCCTGGCCAACGCCGGCGTAGCGGTGCAGTGGGTCGACAACAATCCGCAGATGCTTGAGCAGGCACTGGTTGCCGTCGCCGACACCTACGCCCACAGCGTGCGGCAGGAGCGAATCAATCAGGCCGAGGCCGATGCCCGCATTGCCCGGGTCACCAGCGCGGCTGATTATGCGGCCATCCGTGACGTCGACCTGGTGATCGAAGCCGTTTACGAAAACCTGGAACTCAAGCAGTCGATTTTCCGTAAACTCGATAGCCTGCTCAAACCTGAAGCCATTCTGGCGAGCAACACCTCGGCGCTGGACATCGACGCAATCGCTGCTGTCACCGGTCGCCCTCAGCAAGTCCTGGGCCTGCATTTTTTCAGCCCCGCGCACATCATGAAACTGCTCGAAATCGTCCGCGGTGCCCAGACCGCTCCCGCGGTAATTGAGGTAGCGCTGGCGCTGGGCAAGCGCATGGGCAAGGTCAGTGTGGTGGCGGGCAATTGCGACGGCTTCATCGGCAACCGCATGCTCAATACCTATGTGCTTGAAGCGCGCAAAATGCTGCTGGAGGGGGCTTATCCCTATCAGGTGGATGCGGCGCTGCAAGGTTTCGGTTTCGCCATGGGTCCGTTCCGCATGTTCGACGTCGTCGGTGTCGACCTGCAATGGCGCGCCCGGAAACTGTCCGGTGTGGGGCAGGATGCGCTAGAGGTTCAGGTGGATAACCGCCTGTGTGAACTGGGCCGTTTCGGTCAGAAGAGCGGCAACGGTTTTTATCACTATGAGCCGGGCAGCCGTCAGGCCGAGCACGATCCGCAGGTCGACGCGCTGGTGCTGGAAGTCAGCGAAGGCTTGGGCTTTCATCGTCGCGAAATAAGCCAGGAAGAAATCCTCGAACGCTGCCTGCTGGCCCTGGTCAATGAAGGCGCGAAGATTCTTCAGGAAGGCATCGCAGAGTCCGCCCACGATATCGATCTGGTGTACCTCAACGGCTACGGCTTCCCGGCCGACAAGGGTGGGCCAATGGCTTGGGCGGACCAGCAGGGGTTGGCGGATATTCATCAGCGTTTGCTGGCGCTTGAGACCCGCCAGGGTGATCACTGGAGCCCGGCGCGGTTGATAGGCGAACTGGCGGCGGTGGGTAAAGGGTTTGCCGACAGGTGATCGATGGGACACTTGGGAGGGCGCCTTCGCTGGCAAGCCAGCGCCCACAAGGTTAGTGGTGGTCTGTGGGAGCTGGCTTGCCAGCGATGATCACGACGCGGTTTCACTTTAAAATCGAAGTTCAAGCCCCAGGAAGCAACGCAGATGCCGCAACGCACCGAATACCGACACTTCCAGCCCATCACCACCCGCTGGCATGACAACGATGCCTACGGTCACGTCAATAACGTCACCTACTACAGCTTCTTCGATACGGCGGTGAACACTTACCTGATCGAAGTCGGTGGTCTGGATATCCATGACGGCGAAGTGGTGGGGTTCGTGGTGAGCTCAGCCTGCGATTACTTTGCTTCCATTGCTTTTCCGGAGCGGATCGAGATCGGGTTGCGGGTTGCAAAACTGGGCAACAGCTCGGTCCAGTACGAGTTGGCGGTGTTCAAGCAAGGAGAGGACGAAGCCTGCGCAGCGGGTCGCTTCGTGCATGTGTTTGTCGACCGCGCTTCGAATCAGCCGGTGGCGATTCCGGCCGGTTTGCGCGAGGCACTGGAGCGTCTGGTGGTGTAACGCCGGCAAAAAAAATCGCAGCCCTCGGGCTGCGATTTCGTTACCAGCGAGACCTCTTCGGTCAGTCGCGATGGCGATAGTGTTTGTGGTGCTTGCGATGACCATAGGCATGGCCACGGCCCGGGTGACCGTCACGGTAGTAACGACGATCATCATGGCCACGATAACGGCGATCATCATCGTCATCGTCATCGCTCTTGTTGCCCATGTAGTTACCCAGCGCGCCGCCGGCGCCGCCGCCTGCTGCGGAGCCGATCAGGCTGCCGGTGGTGCCGCCCACACTGCGGCCGACCACGTTACCGCCAGCCGCGCCCAACGCACCACCAATGGCGGCTTCGCCACGGCTGCGTTTGTCTGCGCCAACTGCGCTACCACCCGCGCCACCCAGGGCCGCGCCGATAGTGGAACCTGTATTGCCGCCAATCGATTGGCCGACGACTGAGCCTAGAACCCCGCCCAATGCGCCGCCCACACCTGCTTCGGTGGTGCCGCCGGCAGAGGCAATGCCACTGACCAGGCCAAGGGACAACAAGAGAATCGAGGAGAACTTCATGGAGGAACCTCAAGGGGATGACGACGCGATCCTGAGGCTGTGTCAGAGGTGTGACAATCGAAATCCGACGAGTAACACGACTTCAGCACATTTCTATAAGTTGCTGTTTTTTGGGCGGAACTTAACTGTTTTTCGCCGGTCTTTTACTACTTCGCAAAGGCTGTTTTCGTTAGAAAACGGCCTTTTTTGTGGGCGTTTGGAAATTTTTCGACAGTATTGAAACATGGATTGAACGGTCCGGCGCCATCGCGAGCAGGCTCGCTCCTACAGTGGATTTCCGTCGAACACCAATGATGTGTTCACTGAAGATCGAATGTGGGAGCGAGCCTGCTGGCGATGGGGGCAGATCAGACGTCGCGTTACGCCGACCTGGCCATGATCAACCCGCTCTCACTCGCCGCTTCCAGGCGGATCGCCACAAATTTCGACGTCGGCGTATGACTACCGTCCCCGGTGCTTTCCAGCGGCACCAACGGATTCACTTCCGGGTAGTACGCCGCCGCCTGCCCGGCCGGGATGTCGAATGCCAGCAGCGTGAAGCCTTTCACCCGGCGTTCAACGCCGTCATCCCAGAGCGAAACGATGTCAGCCTTTTGCCCCGGTTTGAAGCCCAGGCGAATGATGTCGGCTTCGTTGACGAACAACACATCGCGCTGACCCTTCACTCCGCGATAACGATCGTTGAGGCCATAGATCGTGGTGTTGTACTGATCGTGCGATCGCATCGATTGCATGATCAGGTCCGGCAGCTTGCCGGTGGCGCGAGTGCGTTCGTGTACCAGGTCCTTGGGCAACAGGTTCGGTTTGAAATTGGCCCGGCCCGATACGGTGTTCCACTTGCGCGCACCGGCACTGTTGCCGAGGTAGAAGCCGCCCGGGTTCTTGATCTTTTCGTTGAAGTCTTTGAAGTTGGGGATGGTCTCGGCGATCAGGTCGCGGATGCGGCGGTAGTCGCCGACCAGCCAGTTCCAGT
The DNA here is from genome assembly GCF_004307665.1 of Pseudomonas sp. Sample_16. Classification (NCBI taxonomy): domain Bacteria; kingdom Pseudomonadati; phylum Pseudomonadota; class Gammaproteobacteria; order Pseudomonadales; family Pseudomonadaceae; genus Pseudomonas; species Pseudomonas sp. Sample_16. Next base: position 78,171 of record NZ_RCOB01000066.1, on the reverse strand, counting down.
CCACCGGATGATTGCCCAGGGTTGCGGCGGCGATGCCGGCGAGGATCGCCGGCTCAGAGCGCATCTGGTTCGACAGCGGCTCCAGTTGACCATTGGAGGCATGGACCATGCTGAACGAGTCTTCGACGGTCACCGCTTGCGGGCCTTCGGTTTGCCGGTCGATGTCGGTACGGCCCAGGCACGGCAGAATCAACGCGTCTTTACCGTGAGCCAAATGGCTGCGGTTGAGCTTGGTGCTGATCTGAACGGTCAGGTCGCAATTGCTCAGGGCCTGGAAGGTTCGAGTGCTGTCGGGGGTGGCTTGGGCGAAGTTGCCGCCCAGGGCAATGAACACTTTCGCCCGGCCTTCGGCCATGGCGTGGATGGCCTCGACCACGTTGTGGCCATTTTCACGGGGCACCTTGAACTGGAAGCGCCGTTCCAGCGCATCGAGAAACGCCACCGGCGGACGTTCGTTGATGCCCATGGTCCGGTCGCCCTGCACGTTACTGTGGCCGCGCACCGGGCACAGGCCTGCGCCCGGCCGACCGATGTTGCCGCGCAGCAGCATCAGGTTGGCGATTTCCTGGATAGTTGCCACCGAGTGGCGATGCTGGGTGATGCCCATCGCCCAGCACATGATGACGTTCTTGCCCTTGGCGTACATGCGCGCGGCTTGCTCGATTTCCACCAGCGGCAGGCCGGATTGCGCGACGATCTGCTCCCACGGGGTGTCGTCGATGACAGCCAGGTAGTCCAGCACGTTGACGCTGTGCTCGTTGAGGAAGTCGTGGTCGAACACCGCCGGCGCGCCAGTCTTTTGCGCATCGCGTTCCCACTGCAGCAGAAACTTGGCCATGCCGCGCATGATCGCCATGTCTCCGCCCAGTGCCGGGCGGAAGTACGCGGTGTTGGTTGGCTTGTCACTATTGGTGAGCATTTCGATCGGGTGTTGCGGATGCTGGAAACGTTCCAGGCCGCGCTCCTTGAGCGGGTTGATGCACACCACTTGTGCGCCACGCTTCACCGCCTCACGCAGCGGTTCGAGCATCCGCGGGTGGTTGGTGCCAGGGTTCTGTCCCCAGACGAAAATCGCATCGGCGTGTTCGAAGTCATCGAAGGTTACGGTGCCTTTGCCGACACCGACACTTTGCGACAACGCAACACCACTGGCCTCGTGGCACATGTTCGAGCAGTCGGGAAAATTGTTGGTGCCGTAGGCGCGCACAAACAATTGATAAAGAAAAGCCGCCTCGTTGCTGGCCCGCCCCGAGGTGTAGAACTCGGCCTGATCCGGGCTCGACAGGCCCTTCAAGTGTTTGGCGATCAGTGCAAAGGCTTCGTCCCAGCTGATGGGCTGGTAGCGATCGGTTTGTGCGTTGTAACGCAGCGGCTCGGTCAGACGGCCTTGATATTCGAGCCAGTAGTCGCTCTGCTCCAGCAATGAAGTGACGCTGTGTCTGGCGAAGAACTTGCCATCGACCCGGCGTTTGGTCGCTTCCCAGTTCACCGCTTTGGCGCCGTTTTCACAGAACGCCACCATACCGGCTTCATTGGAATCGCCCCAGGCACAACCGGGGCAGTCGAAGCCGCCGTTCTTGTTGGTCTTGAGCATCATGCGCAGGTTTTTCAGCGCGTTGTCGCTGGTCAACCAGGCCTGGGCGACGCTGATCAGTGCGCCCCAACCACCGGCCGGACCTTTGTAGGGTTTGTAGCGAGGAACGGGTGTCTGGTCGGCTTGACGGTGTTGACTCACGCTTGATTCTCCAAAGCAGGGCTGTAAACCCGTGGCGCATTTTTCTGTGGCAAATGGATGAGGTTGAGGTTGTGTCGTCGGGCCCACTGCACGGCAAGGCCCGTGGGCGACGACAGGCTGACCAGGGTCTGGATGCCGGCGCGCAAGACTTTCTGAATCAATTCGAGACTGCAACGGCTGGTGACAATCGCCAGCCCGCCTTCAATCGAAATGTTCTGGCGAACCAGTCCGCCGATCAGCTTGTCGAGGGCGTTGTGCCGGCCAATGTCTTCCCGACCGAGCAACAATTCGCCGCGGTCATTCATGAACACTGCGGCATGCACTGCACCGCAATGCTGGCCCAAAGGCTGGAACGCGCCGATGCGCTGGCGCAGGCCGTCGAGCCATTCGGCGGGCGGTAGCGGGGCGCCGGGCAACACTTTGAGATCCGGCAGGGCCTGCTCCACCGCTTCTACGCCGCACAGGCCGCAACCGCTGGTACCGGCCAGTTGCCGACGCTGCTGCTTGAGGTTCCAGAACGCACGGTTGGCGATGGTCACTTGCGCGTATTGAGCTGACCCTGAACCGCTGAGCTGCAAATCATAAATATCATTGGCGTCCTCGATGATGCCGCTGCCCAGGCTGAAGCCGACAATAAAGTCTTCGAGGTCAGTCGGCGTCACCAGCATCACGGCCTGGCTGATGCCGTTATAGGCAATCGCCAACGCGACTTCTTCGGCCAGCGCTGTGCTGTCCGATTCCGAATATTCAAGATTGCTGTAGCTATAGGTCTGGCTGGCGGCGGGCGCGGGCGTTTCGAGGGCAGGCGCCGCGCAGGCAGGGCGCTTGGCTTTCATGGCATCACCGACGGTTTGGTCAGCTTTAAGACTAGGCGCGGCAAACTGTCGCGTCTAATCGCTATTACTGATGTGCCGATAGATGCCGTCGATCAAGCTTGGGTCAACGATTGTTGATAGATCGCAAAGCAAGCTTCTGCCAAAGCCGAGCGTGGAGCACTGCGACGCATGATCAACCCCAACCGGCCGAGCGTCTGGGCATTTGCAATCGGTTGCAGGCGCAAGTGCTCGGTCAGGCCTTCGAGACCCCCCTCCAGCGGCATCACCGCACAACACAGGCCGCCATGCACAGCTTGTAACAGTTGATGCACGGCGTCGGTCTGTAACAGGGGCTGCGGGGTGAGGCCACGGCTGTGGAAGTTGTGATCGATGGACTGGCGAAAGTGCATGCCGCTGGTGAGCATGCCCAGCGGCAATTCGATCAGCGACTCCCAACTCAGCGGCGCCTCGCCAAAGCTGAAGAATCGCTGATCGTAGAGCAGACCCATGCGGGTTTCGCTGAAGGCCAGCGAGTCGAAGTGTTCGCCGTCCAGGCGTTCCAGATAGGAAACTCCCAGATCCAGACGATTGTTCGCCAATTGTTCGAGGATCTGTTCGGAGCTGAGCGCCGACAGTTCAAAGCGCAGGTTCGGGTGTTCGGCGTGCAGGCGTTGCATCAACGGCAGCGGATCGAAGCTCGACAGCGGCACCACTCCCAAACGCAAAGTCCCCACCAGATTGCCGCGACAGGCCGCTGCCTCGGCATACAAGCCGTCATAGGCGGCCAACACGGTCCGCGCCCAGGCCAGCACGCGTTCGCCCGGCGCGGTGAAGCCCTCGAAGCGTTGCCCGCGATTGACCAGTGGCAGCTCAAGCTCTTCTTCAAGGCTGCGCAGGCGCATGGACAGCGTCGGCTGGGTGATGTGACAACGCGCGGCGGCCTGGCCGAAGTGCCGGGTTTCGTCGAGAGCGATCAGGAATTTCAGCTGCTTGATGTCCATCTTCGCTCCAGGGGTCGGGAAGCTACGGATTCTATCGCAAGCGGGGTCATTGGTCGGGTTGGATTCGCAAGTGACGGCGGTGGTCTAGGCTTTTGTGTCTGGAACAATCAATTCCCAAGGAGAGCACACGATGAGCCTGTTCAGTTTTCTGAAAGAAGCTGGTGAAAAAATCCTCGATGCACTGACGCCCGACAAGGCTGAAGCCAACAGTGAAGCGTTGACCAAACACGTGCAGAGCGCGCTGACAGGGATCGACACTTCAAAGATCCAGGTCAAGGTCGAAGGCGATAAAGTCATCGCCACTGGCGAAGCAAACAGCCAGGAAGAGAAAGAAAAGATCCTCCTGGCGTTGGGCAACGTTGCCGGTGTCAGCGCTGTTGACGACCAGATCACTGTTACTGGACCTGTGGTCGTGGCCGCCAAGTTCGTCGTGGTCGAGAAGGGCGACACCTTGAGCGCCATTTCCCTGCGTGTGTATGGCAATGCCAACCTGTACAACAAAATCTTCGAGGCGAACAAACCGATGCTCAAGGATGTGAACAAGATCTATCCGGGGCAGTCGTTGCGGATTCCCGAGTAAAAACAAAACCCGTGGCAAGGGAGCTTGCTCCCGCTGGCGTGCGAAGCACTCCCAATCCGGCTGATGTGTTCTTTCTGATAGATCATGTCAGCTGAAGTGCGCCTGCTGCGCAGCCGAGCGGGAGCAAGCTCCCTCGCCACAAGGTCTCAAAGCCCGGCAATCAAATCCCGATAATCCTCAACTGCCGCAAACTCCGCCGTATCCCTCGGCCCTTGTCGGCTGTCCGGTTCTTTTACGGCCAGCAAATGCGCCACGCCAAAGTTTCGCGCACTGCGCAGGATCGACAGGGTGTCATCGATGAACAGACTGCGCGCCGGGTCGAAGTCGATGTCGGCCTGCAACGCCTCCCAGAACTGCGGGTTTTCCTTGGGGAAACCGTAATCGTGTGAGCTGATCAACCGCTCGAAGTAGGGCGCCAGTTCGATTTTTTCCAGTTTCAAGGACAGCGAATCGCGGTGTGCGTTGGTGATCAGCACCACGCGTTTGCCGGCCTGTTTGATCGCCGCCAGGAACGTGTCCGCGTCCGGGCGCAGGGCGATCAGATGAGCGGTTTCCAGTTTCAGGTCGCGCACCGACAGTTTCAGTTCGGCGCTCCAGAAATCCAGGCAGTACCACTGCAACTGACCGGCGTGGCGCTCGAACAACGGTTGCAACTCCATCTCGGCCATGGCCCGGCTCACGCCGTGCAGGTCTGCATAACGCTGGGGCAAATGCTCCAGCCAGAAATGGTTATCGAAATGCAGGTCCAGCAGCGTGCCATCCATATCCAGCAGAACGGTGTCGATGTCGCGCCAGGGCAGCAGGGACATAAAAAACTTCTCCAGCGGTAAAAAGATATCCGAGGTAAACAATCAGGATAGGCCGGGTATAGTAACCCGTTCACGCCAAGGAGCCGCTCATGCGCCAGAAACCCACCATCCTCGCCCGCGAGATTGTCGCCACCAGCCGTTTGTTCTGCGTTGAGGAGCTGAAACTGCGCTTTTCCAATGGCGTTGAGCGCACCTATGAGCGATTGGTTGGTAAGGGCGCAGGGTATGGCGCGGTGATGATCGTGGCGATGCTCGATGCCGATCACGCGGTGCTGGTCGAGGAGTATTGCGGTGGCACGGATGCGTACGAATTATCGCTGCCCAAAGGCCTGATCGAGCCGGGCGAAGACGTACTCGCAGCAGCTGAACGCGAGCTCAAGGAAGAGGCAGGTTTTGGCGCGCGGCAATTGGAGCATCTGACCGAGTTGTCGCTGTCGCCCGGCTACATGAGCCAGAAAATCCAGGTGGTGCTGGCCACCGATCTCTACGAAGAGCGTCTGGAAGGTGACGAACCGGAGCCGATGGGCCTGGGCAAAGTCAACCTGCGCGAGTTGTCGGCGCTGGCGCAAAACCCGCAATTTACCGAAGGCCGTGCCTTGGCGGCGCTGTATCTGGCCCGTGATCTTTTGACTCAGCGTGGAGTGTTTTTGCCATGACGTTCCCTCACCCATTGATGGCCCCCGTGATTGAACTGGCCCTGAAGGCCGGTGAAGCGATCCTGCCGTTTTGGCGAACTGGCACAGCGGTGACGGCCAAATCCGATGACTCGCCTGTCACGGCGGCAGACCTGGCGGCTCATCATCTGATTCTGGCTGGGCTGACGGCGTTGGACCCGAGCATTGCGGTGCTGTCAGAGGAGGATGCCAATATCCCGCAAAGCGTGCGTGCGGGATGGCAGCGTTGGTGGCTGGTCGATCCGCTGGACGGCACCAAGGAGTTCATTGCCGGCAGCGAAGAGTTCACCGTGAACATTGCCCTGATTGAAAACGGCCAAGTGGTGTTCGGCGTGGTGTCGATGCCGACCAATGGACGCTTCTATGTCGGCGGTGCCGGGCTCGGCGCGTGGCGGGGTGATAAAGGCGCTACGCCGGTGGCGATCCAGGTGCGCGATGCCTTGGCTCCCGGTCAGCCGTTCACCGTGGTTGCCAGTCGCCGCCATACTAGCCCGGAACAGGAGCGTTTGTTGGCGGGGTTGAGCGCCAGCCTTGGCGAATTGCAATTGGCCAACATCGGCAGCTCGCTGAAGTTTTGTCTGTTGGCTGAAGGCGCAGCGGATTTTTACCCGCGTCTGGCACCGACTTCGCAATGGGATACCGCGGCGGCGCAAGGTGTGCTTGAAGGCGCGGGCGGTGAGGTGCTGGATTTGAGCGGCGCGCGGTTCTGTTATCCGGCGCGGGAATCGCTGTTGAATGAGTTCTTCCTGGCGTTGCCGGCGAAGGCAGCATGGCGCGAGCGGTTGCTGGAACTCGCGCGCTCCTGAGTTTCAAGTTTACTTGTGGCGAGGGAGCTTGCTCCCGCTGGGTCGCGAAGCGGCCCCATTTCCGTTGTTTACGGCTGCTGCGCAGCCGAGCGCGAGCAAGCTCCCTCGCCACAGGGTTGTTCATTGCCCGAAAGTTTAACGGTGCAATACATATTGTCCGGTAAACCTCACAGCATCCTCATCACGGCCTTCATTGAAGACCCGCGTATGCAGCGTCAATCGCGCTCGGCTGTATCGCTGGAACGTGGTCAGGAATTTCTTCCAGATCACCGGATCCGGCGCCTGGCAAATGACATTGGCATCCCCCGTCACCGGCAGCGGATAACTGATCTGCCCTTCCTGAATCACGATGTGCCCGTCGGTGATGCCTTCTTCCTTGAGGCGCAAATGCAGCCAGCCCCAACCGGCCAGCACGGCGCCGCAATACAAGCTGCCGCCGAACATGGTGCTCTTGTGGTTGACGTTGGCGTCCAGTGGCAAGTGCAGGCGCAGTTGCTGATCGTGCCAGTCGAGCACCTTGAGGCCCATGTCCCGGGTGAGGGGGATGTCGTGGTGGAGGACGGATTCCAGTTGACGACTTTCGCGGCTCATTCAGGGCCTCTTATTGGCAGTTGATTATTTGACGAGGCTCAATCGAGGTCGTCGGTGTGGCTGGCGGCACCGCTGTCGGCGAAGCTCAGACCGTGTTTGCGCAGTTTGTCGTGCAAGGTCTTGCGCGGAATGCCAAGGGCTTCGGCAACGCTGCGCACCGAGCTGTGCGAGCGCGCCAGTTCCGCGGCAATCAGGGTTTTCTCGAAGTTTTCCACTTGCTCGCTCAAGCCTCCGCTGACCATTTCAACCACGGTCCCGACGGCGCCCTGCGGTTCATTGTTGTCCAGTGCCAGTTCCAGGCCGAGGGCGAAGCGTTCGGCAGCGTTTTGCAGTTCGCGCACATTGCCGGGCCAGGTGTGGCGCAACAGCAGTGCACGTTGCCCCGGCTGCAGTTCATGGGGCGGCAAGCCATGGCGAGCGCTGGCTTCATCGGCAAAATGCTGGAACAGCACCAGCGCATCTTCACCGCGCTCGCGCAGCGGTGGAATGCGCAGCGGCGCGACGTTCAGGCGGTAATACAGGTCGGCGCGGAAACGGCCCTGATCGGCTGATTGCCGCAGGTCTTCCTTGGTGGCGGCGATGATGCGGATGTCCAGCGGGATCAGTTGATTGCCGCCCAGGCGTTCGACCACCCGCTCTTGCAGCAGACGCAGCAGTTTTACCTGCACATCCAGGCTCATGCTTTCGATTTCATCGAGGAACAGCGTGCCGCCGTTGGCGAATTCGAACTTGCCGATGCGACGCTTTTGCGCGCCGGTGAAAGCGCCCGGTTCATGGCCGAACAGTTCACTTTCGACCACCGATTCGGCCAGCGCCCCGGCATTGATCGCCACGAACGGACCGTTACGCCGGCTCGACAGGTCGTGCAGCGCCCGCGCGACGACTTCCTTGCCGGCACCGGTTTCGCCGAGGATCAGCACGTCAGCCTTGGTCGCCGCCAATGCGCCGATCTGCTCGCGCAGGCGCAGCATCGACGGCGAATGCCCGACCAGGCGAGTGCTCAGCTCATTGCGATCGCTCAGTGCCAGACGCAGGCTGCGGTTATCCAGCACCAACCGGCGCAGGGCCAGGGCGCGGCGCACGCTGTCGAGCAGGGCGTCGCTGGCGAAGGGTTTTTCCAGGAAGTCATAAGCCCCGGCGCGCATGGCTTGCACCGCCAGCGGCACGTCGCCGTGACCGGTAATCAACAGTACCGGCAGCTCCGGGTCCTGGGCGTGCAGTTCGGTCAGCAGTTCGAGACCGTCCATGCCCGGCATGCGAATGTCGCTGACCACCACACCCGGCCAGTCACGTTCCAGTTGCCCGGACAGGCCCTTGGCTTCGGCCAGCGGCAGGATTTTCAGGCCGGCCAGATCGAGGGTCTGGCTCAAGGCCTGGCGCAGGTGGGGATCGTCGTCGATCAACACGACCTGAATGCGATTGTCGATGGTCATGCACTTCGGTCCTCGGACGGTTGCAGGCTCACACCGGGTGCGCCTGCGCGTAGCTTCAGGGTAATCAACGCGCCGCCCTCCTTGTGGTTGGCGAACGACAGTTCACCACCGAAGGCGCGCATCAGCGTCTCGCAAATGGCCAGGCCCAGGCCAAGCCCCTGAGTACGGGTCTTGGTGGTGTAGAAGGGCTCGCTGGCGCGACCAAGGGCTTCCATGCAAAAGCCGGGGCCGTTGTCGCGAATGTACAGGTGGACGCCATCGGCAGTGGTCTGGGCACTCAGCCAGAGTTTGCGTGGCGGACCTTTTTCCGTGAGGGCGTCGAGTGCATTGGCCAGCAGGTTGCCGAGCACTTGGCGCAGACGGGTTTCACCGGCTTCGACCCACAATGTCGCGGCAGGCAAGTCGCGGATCAACTCGACTTCCATGCTGCGTCGACGCTTGGCCAGCAAGGCCAGGGCATCGTCCAGCGCCGGTTGCAAGGCCACGCTTTCCGGCGCGTGGCGGTCGCGACGGGCGAAGGCCCGCAAGTGAGCGATGATCGACGCCATGCGCCCGGTCAGTTCGGCGATCAACTTGAGGTTGCCGCGGGCATCTTCGGTGCGTTGATGGTCGAGCAACACTTCGGCGTTTTCCGCGTAGCTGCGGATGGCCGCCAGCGGTTGATTGAGTTCGTGGCTGATACTCGCTGACATGGTGCCCAGCGCCGAGAGTTTGCCGGCCTGCACCAGGTCATCCTGGGCGCGCACCAGGTCCTGCTGAGCCTGCTCGCGTTCCAGCACTTCCTGTTTCAGGCGACGGTTGAGGCCTTCCAGATCGCTGGTTCGCTCGGCCACCCGACCTTCCAGTTCGCGCCGGGCCTTGGCTTCGAACGCGATACGTTCCAGGTAGTGACGGCGACGCTGCATCATCAGGCCGAGCAGCAGCATCAACACCAACAGCGTGGCGCCGCCGATGGCCACGACGGTGCGCACCGGGCGGTCGATCAGGGTGCGAGGGGCGAGGATGCTGACGTTCCAGCCGGTTTCTGCAATCGCTTGGGACTGGGTCAGCCAGGCATTTGGATTGAGTTTCAACGGTCGCGGATCACGGGTTGGATAGGGCTGGATCGCGCTGATTGCCTTGCGCTCTTCTTCGCTCAGCGGTCGGGTCGCGCGAAAACGCCATTCCGGCCGCGAGGTGAGGATGACCACGCCGTTGTGATCGGTCAGCAGCAGTTGTTCCGGGGTTTTGCCCCACAGGCTTTCGGTGTGGTCGAGGTCGACCTTGACCACCAGCACTCCGGTGATTTTCTCGCCATTGCGCACCGCTGCGGCGAAGAAATAGCCGCGTTTGGCCGAGGTGGTGCCCAGCCCGAAGAAACGTCCCAGGCGCCCTGCCATCGCTTCGCTGAAGTACGGGCGGAAGGAGAAATTGCGCCCGACGAAACTGTCGTGCTTGTCCCAATTGGAGGCGGCCAGCGTCTTGCCCGTGGTGTCCATCAGGTACATGACTTCGGCGCCGGTCTGCGTGCTGATGTTTTTCAGCAGACGATTGGCATTGCCCTGGGTGACGCTATCGTCGGGAGCGCCGAGTACGGCGCGCAGGGCCGGCAGATCGCCGAGAATCTGTGGCAATACTTCGTAGCGGTGCAAAGTGCCCAGCAGGTTGGCGACGTACAGGTCGAGGGTCTGGCGATTCTGCCCGGCCAGTTCGCTGCGGTAGTAGCGCTCGGCCAGATGCTCGAGCGGCCACAGCAACGGCGCCAGGCACAATGCCAGCAGCGCCAGGCTGCGCCAGCGGGGTCTGCGGGGGAGGGTCGGAGTCATGAGCATCGAGCGCCTGTGGATATCGACGCATTATGCCTAGGCAAAGACGTCGGCGTCCTTGAAGAGTGTTGCATTCTGATCCCTGGGCGACAGTTGTGGTGCGCAGTCCAGTTGCCAATCGATGGCCAGGTCCGGGTCGTTCCAGCGGATGCTGTGTTCGGCGGCCGGGTTGTAATAGTCAGTGGTTTTGTAGAGGCACTCGGCAACCTCGCTCAACGCCACCAGGCCGTGAGCAAAACCTTCGGGAATCCACAGTTGGCGACGGTTTTCGGCGGACAGGCGCACCGCAATCCACTTGCCGAAGTGGGGCGAGCTGCGGCGGATGTCCACAGCCACGTCGAGCATTTCGCCAATGACCACGCGCACCAATTTGCCCTGAGTGTTTTGCAACTGGTAATGCAGGCCTCGAAGTACGCCTTTCTTCGAGCGGGAATGATTGTCCTGGACGAACGTGGGGGCCAGCCCCGTTGCTTGCTGAAAAGCGCGGGTGTTGAAGCTCTCGAAAAAAAAGCCGCGCTCATCGCCCATGACGGTGGGTTCAAGGATCAGCACACCGGGCAGGTCGGTGGTGACGGCTTTCATGGCTTTCTCCAGAAATGGGCTAATGCCCGACATTCTTGCGCAAGGGGCCGATCGAAGCGAGGGGTGGGGGTTGCGTATCGTCTTCGGCAGTGGCGATATAGGCGCCTAAAAACATTTCAGGGGTCGTTGTATGCCGCTCGCCACGTTGATTCATCGCGCCAGTTTGCCCAGCCCGCAAGTGTCTGCGGAGCAAGCGCTAGAGCTGTTGCAGGAGCATTACGGACTGAGCGGCAGATTGCAGGCCCTTGGCAGCCAGCAGGACCTCAACTACCGCGTCGATAGCGAGCAGGGCCGGTTTGTTCTGAAAATCTGTCGCGGAGACTACTCGGCACTGGAGTTACAGGCCCAGCATGCCGGGCTCAAACATTTGGCGCAGCACCCCGACGTGCATGTGCCACGAGTGATCGCGGCCAAAAACGGTGCGGATCTACTCTCGCTCAATGTCGCGGGCCAGGCGGTACATGTGCGCCTGCTGGACTACATCGAAGGCCAGTCGCTGACCCACCTCGAATACTTCAACTCCACGGTGGTGGCCGGTTTCGGTCGCTTGTGCGGCGAGATGGACCTGGCACTGGCGGATTTCGACCATCCGGGGCTGGTGCGCACGCTGCAATGGGATGCGCGCCACGCGCAGGCCCTGATCGCGCATTTGTTGCCGGTCATCCAGGACGACAACCAGCGCCGGCTGATCGCCGAAGCCGCGGAACAGGCAGAACGCCGTCTGCAACCCCTGGAAGACAAGCTGCCTGTGCAAGCCATTCACATGGACATCACCGATGACAACGTGGTGTGGCAGCGTGATGCCCAGCGTCATTGGCAGTTGCAAGGCGTGATCGATTTCGGCGATCTGGTGCGCACCTGGCGCATCACTGACTTGTCGGTAACTTGCGCGGCGCTGTTGCATCACGGCGAAGGCGATCCGTTCTGCATACTGCCGGCGGTGCAGGCCTATCATGCGGTGAATCCGCTGACCCACGAGGAGTTGCTGGCGTTGTGGCCGCTGATCGTCGCCCGTGCCGCGGTATTGGTACTCAGCGGTGAACAGCAGGTCAGCATCGATCCGGGCAACACCTACAGCCGCGATAATTTGAGCCACGAGTGGGAGATTTTCCGCGTGGCGACTTCGGTGCCGCTGGCGCTGATGGAAGCGGCCATCCTGACGGCGGTTGGCCAGAACCTGCCGGACATTGGCAGTGAAGGTTTTGCGCCGTTGCTGCCAAGCCTGGTCGGGCGTGAATTTGCCTTGATTGACCTGGGCGTTCTCAGCCCGCACTTCGAAGCGGGGAACTGGGAACAAGCAGGCACCGATCAGCGATTGCTCGACGAAGCTGCCGCCGTCCACGGTCTGGCGGCCAGTCGGTACGGGCAATACCGGTTGTCCCGCACCCGTCCGGATTGCGCCGCCGAACCGGACACTTGTCCGTTGCACGTCGAGTTGCGGGTGCCTGCGGGCACGACGATCGAGGCACCCTTTGCCGGCGTGGTTCACCAGCCGTTGCCGGATGTGCTGCAACTCGACGGTCCACAACTGAGCGTGCGGCTCTGGGGTGTCACGCCGTCATTGCATGCAGGTGCGGCGTTGGTCAAAGGCCAGGTGTTGGGCTCGGTCAGCGGACCGCTGATCGTGCAGTTGTGCCGAGGGTCTTCGTTCAGTGCGCCGTTGTTTTGCACGCCGTCGCGTGCGGCAGCGTGGCAGGCATTGTGTCCGTCACCGGCAGCATTGCTGGGCCTGGCCTGTGATGCGCAAATAGAGCTCGACTCGCAAACCCTGCTGGCCCGCCGCGACGCCAGTTTCGCCCGCACACAAAAACACTATTACGTCGACCCGCCGCGTATCGAGCGCGGCTGGCGCAATCACCTGATCGACATGCAGGGCCGTTCCTACCTCGACATGCTCAACAACGTCGCGGTGCTCGGCCACGGTCATCCACGCATGGCCGCGGTCGCCAGCCGTCAGTGGTCGCTGCTCAACACCAACTCGCGGTTCAACTATGCCGCGGTCGCGGAGTTTTCCGAGCGATTGCTGAAGCTGGCGCCGGATTCCATGGACCGCGTGTTCCTGGTGAACAGCGGCAGCGAGGCCAATGATCTGGCGATCCGTCTGGCATGGGCTTACAGCGGCGGTCGCGACATGCTCAGCGTGCTTGAGGCCTATCACGGCTGGACGGTGGGTGCTGACGCGGTGTCGACGTCGATTGCCGACAATCCCAAGGCCTTGAGCAGCCGTCCGGACTGGGTGCATCCGGTGACCGCCCCGAATACCTACCGCGGCGAATTCCGTGGGCCGGACAGCGCGCCGGACTACGTGCGCAGCGTCGAACACAACCTGGCGAAAATCGCCGAACAGAAGCGCCAACTGGCCGGTTTCATTTGCGAGCCGGTGTATGGCAATGCCGGCGGTATCTCGCTACCGCCGGGTTACTTGAAGCAGGTTTACGCAATGGTTCGCGCCCAGGGCGGCGTGTGCATCGCCGACGAAGTGCAGGTCGGCTATGGACGCATGGGCCATTTCTTCTGGGGGTTCGAAGAGCAGGGCGTGGTGCCGGACATCATCACCATGGCCAAGGGCATGGGCAACGGCCAGCCCTTGGGCGCGGTGATCACTCGCCGGGAAATCGCCGAAGCGCTGGAGGCCGAGGGCTATTTCTTCTCATCGGCGGGCGGCAGTCCGGTCAGTTGCCAGGTCGGCATGGCGGTGCTGGATGTCATGGAGGAAGAAAAACTCTGGGAAAACGCCCAGGTCGTTGGCGGGTACTTCAAGGAACGCCTTGAAGCGCTGATCGATATTCACCCGTTGGTGGGTGCCGTGCATGGGTCCGGGTTTTATCTGGGGGTCGAGTTGATCCGCAATCGCGAGACCCTGGAGCCGGCCACCGAAGAAACCACGGCGCTGTGCGATCGCTTGCGTGAACTGGGGATTTTCATGCAGCCGACCGGTGATTTCCTCAACGTCCTGAAGATCAAGCCGCCGATGGTGACTTCCCGCCAGAGCGTGGATTTCTTTGTCGACATGCTCTCGAAGGTGTTGTCGGAAGACCTGTAAACACCGGCCCCCTGTAGGAGCGAGCCTGCTCGCGATGAGGTTGTGACAGTCACAGAATTCGTGGCTGAAAAACCGCTATCGCGAGCAGGCTAGCTCCTACAGTTTTTGGGGTTTTAGTTCGATTGTTATCGGGTTTAAGTGGGTATTTTTAGACGCAAGGCATATTTATCGCTTTAAAAGCCGATTTTTATCGGATATAAAGTCGCCATTGCCAGGGCGTGGATCAACCATGCCCAAACGTCACGCACTTGCCCGGAGATGATCCATGAGCCGTATCGTTACCGTCGCCGCCACTCAGATGGCCTGTTCCTGGGACCTTGAAGGCAACATCGAAGTGGCTGAACGGCTGGTCCGTGAAGCCGCCGCCAAAGGTGCACAGATCATCCTGATCCAGGAACTGTTCGAGGCGCCGTACTTCTGCCAGAAGCCCAATCCGGATTACCTGCAACTGGCCACGACGGTGGAAGACAACATCGCGATCAAGCATTTCCAGAAAGTCGCCAGGGAACTGCAAGTGGTGCTGCCGATCAGCTTCTACGAATTGGCCGGTCGCGCGCGTTTCAACAGCATTGCAATCATCGATGCCGACGGCAGCAACCTCGGGATTTATCGTAAAAGCCACATTCCGGACGGTCCCGGGTATCACGAGAAGTATTACTTCAACCCGGGTGATACCGGCTTCAAGGTGTGGAACACCCGCTACGCGAAAATCGGCGTGGGCATCTGCTGGGATCAGTGGTTCCCTGAAGCTGCGCGCAGCATGGCCTTGCAAGGTGCGGAAATCCTGTTCTACCCGACCGCCATCGGTAGCGAACCGCACGACAAGACTATTTCGTCCCGTGATCACTGGCAGCGTGTGCAACAGGGCCACGCCGGCGCCAACCTGATGCCGCTGATTGCCAGTAACCGCATTGGCAACGAGGAGCAGGACGGCTACGACATCACGTTCTACGGCTCGTCGTTTATCGCCAACCAATTCGGCGAGAAGGTGCAAGAACTCAACGAGACCGAGGAGGGCGTACTGGTCCACAGTTTCGACCTCGACAAACTCGAACACACTCGCAGCGCCTGGGGTTCCTTCCGCGACCGCCGTCCGAACCTGTATGGTGCTATCAAAACCCTCGACGGATCCCTGGAGTCCTGACTGCCATGACCACTTTGAACAGCACCCCTCGCGCAGACGGCTTCTACATGCCGGCCGAGTGGGCACCGCAAACCCAGACCTGGATGGTCTGGCCCGAGCGCCCGGACAACTGGCGCCTGGGCGGCAAACCGGCGCAAGCCGCGCACGTCGCGGTAGCCAAGGCCATTGCCCGTTTCGAACCCGTGACCGTGGCGGTTTCCGCCGGCCAGTATGAAAACGCCCGCGCCCGCCTGGACGTGCCGAATATCCGCGTTGTCGAGATGTCCAGCGACGACGCCTGGGTCCGCGATACCGGCCCGACATTCGTCATCAACAACAACGGCGAAGTCCGTGGCGTGAACTGGGATTTCAACGCCTGGGGCGGTTTTGACGGTGGCCTGTATTCGCCATGGAATCGCGACTCGCAGGTGGGCGGCAAGATCCTCGAGATCGAGCGCAGCCCGCGCTATCGCACCGAAGGCTTTGTGCTCGAAGGTGGTTCGATCCACGTTGACGGCGAAGGCACGTTGATCACCACCGAAGAATGCCTGCTCAACCGCAATCGCAATCCGCACATGAACCGCGCGGAAATCGAAGCGGTGCTCAGTGCCAACCTGGCTGTGGATAAAATCATCTGGCTGCCTGACGGTCTGTTCAACGATGAAACCGACGGCCATGTGGATAACTTCTGCTGCTACGTGCGTCCCGGCGAAGTGCTGTTGGCCTGGACTGACGACCCGCAGGACCCTAACTACCCGCGCTGCCAGGCGGCGATGAAAGTGCTGCAAAGCAGCACCGACGCAAAAGGGCGCCCATTCACAGTGCACAAAATGCCGATTCCGGGTCCGCTGTACGCGACCGAGGAAGAATGTGCCGGTGTCGATCCGGTGGATGGCACCCAGGAGCGCAATCCGTCGGTACGTCTGGCCGGTTCTTACGTGAATTTTTTGATCGTCAACGGCGGCATCATCGCACCGAGTTTCGACGACCCGCTTGATGGTCCGGCAAAAGAGATTTTGCAGAACCTGTTCCCCCAGCACGAAGTGGTGATGGTGCCTGGCCGCGAACTGTTACTGGGAGGCGGCAATATCCACTGCCTTACCCAACAACAGCCAGCGCCGCACAAAGAGTGAGTGCAGTTGTAACAGCTTGAGTTCATTGCTAAATCGGCTCAGGCAAACGTTTTCGTACTTTGCATCGCCCAAAGCCCGCAGCCACCAAGGACTGCGGGCTTTTTTGTATCCGCTGGTCGACCATCCAGCCACATTGGCATAGCTCTTGTATTGCACATGGGGCAAAACAGGGAGGGGAGAACTCAGTTGTTCTGTCATAAACCTTGGATAAGTTAGCCGCTCACAAACCGGGAGAGAGCGCTGAAATGAACGCCGAAGTGAATGTAGTGAGCGAGCGGGCAATGCATCCCCTGGCGGTAAACAGCGAATCGCTCCAGATTCTGGCGCATTGGTTCAAGTCCAATGGAACGCGTCCGATCAGTGAAACTGATCCGCGCCGGACGATGATCGAGCGCTACCCCGCTGGTTTGTTCAGCGAGGCGGAACTGGATGCGTTGTGGGATGTGATGGAAGGATAAAAAGAAAAACAACGGATTGATCAAAAAAAAAGCGCTGCCAGGATGGCAGCGTTTTTTTTTGCGCGAAGTTTAGCGATCACCATTGCTCTTGTCGTTTTAGAGATTTTAGTTACCGGTTATCACCCTATATCCCGCTGTGGCGCCCACTGAATCGTCGATTGTGGAGCGTCAAGTTTGACTGGGGAAATACAGTGCAATTGAATGTTTCTGCCGCGTAAAGGGCTTTCTTAGATGTTTTTCGCCTAATTCCAGACGATTCATGAAATTGACACATTGTGGAGACCGCAGCTACGATTCTGCCCAACGCCTGTGGCCAACCGCCATGCCTAAAAAAAATAAGAAAAAGGCCCGCCGCGAGAATTCGTGTGCGGGCCTTTTTGTTTGCGGAACGAAAAAAGAGCGCGATAGTGCCGTTTCAGCCGTTCGACACAGCGCGTTTCAACCCGTAATAAGGAAAACAAAATGTTGAACAAGCGAATCAGTTTGATCGCTCTGGGGATTTTGAGCGCTACACAGGCCATGGCTAACGACCAGGCCGAATCCAAGGGATTTGTCGAAGACAGCAGCCTCAAGGTGCTGCTGCGCAACGCCTACATGAACCGTGATTACAAGGATGGGCGAGCCGACAAAGCCGAGTGGGGCCAAGCGGCCATCGGTACCTTCTCTTCCGGCTTCACTCAGGGCACTGTCGGTGTGGGCGTGGATGCCTTTGGTCTGTACGCGCTGCGCCTGGACGGTGGCAAGGGCAAAAGCGGCGCTCAGGGCATCGATTTCTTTAAACAAGGTGACAGCGGCAACGCAGCGGACGATCTGTCCAAGGGCGGCGCGGCCGTCAAATTCCGTCTGTCCAGCACCACACTGACCTATGGCGACCAGATGCCGGCCCTGCCGGTATTGAGCTACGACAACGTGCGTCTGCTGCCGGAAAGCTACACCGGTACTTTGATCACCTCCAAGGAGATCAAGGGCCTGGAGCTGAATGCCGGTCGCTTCACCGCTGAATCGCGCAAGAGCGCTGAAGGTCGTGACAGCGGCGGCTTGAAGTCGATCAACGTGTTGGGCGGCAGCTATCAGTTCACCGAACAATTCAAGGCGTCCCTGTACGCATCGGACGTCGAAGACGTGCTGAAGAAGCAGTACGTGAACGCCAACTACGTGTTCCCGCTCGCCAAGGATCAGTCCCTGACCCTGGACTTCAACGGCTACCGTACCAAGCTGGACGATTCCTACGTTCGCGACAACGGCGTCACCGGCGATGACAACAAGATCTGGAGCCTGGCAGCCACCTTCGCCACCGGTCCACACTCGTTCACGCTCGCGCACCAGCGCAGCACCGGAGACAGCAACCTGGGCTATGCCTACGGCGGCTACCAAAAAGAACAGAACCGCATCGGCGACGGTGGCAATACCATCTACCTGGCGAACTCCTACTGGTCCGACTTCAACGCCGAAGACGAACGCAGCTGGCAACTGGGCTACGGTCTGGACTTCACGACCTTCGGTGTTCCAGGCCTGAGCTACAACTTCGCCTACGTGCGCGGTGACAACATCACCACGTCCACCAGCGAAGGCGGCACCGAGCGTGAAATCTTCAACCAGTTCAAATACGTCGTACAAAGCGGCCCGGCGAAAGACCTCAGCGTGAAACTGCGCAGTTCGATCCTGCGCGTGTCGCAGAAGTCGAGCGAGTACAACGTCAGCGGTAACGAAGTGCGTGTGTTTGTGGATTACCCGATCAATATTTTCTGATGATGGGTTGCGGTATCGAGGCCTGATTCAAGGCTGAGTGTCAAAGCAAAGCCCCGACGGGTTCGTAATGCAGTTCACTTAACGACGAACACGATACCCGTGGCGAGGGAGCTTGCTCCCGCTGGGCTGCGCAGCAGTCCCTTTTTGGGCCGCTTCGCGCCCCAGCGGGAGCAAGCTCCCTCGCCACAGAATGCTGATGTTCTCTTAAGTGAACTGCATTGCGACTGGTTCGGGGCTTTTTGCTGGCTTTCAAATTCGATCATCCTCAGATCTACTCATTACACTGCGTTACTAATGATGTTCCCATCCCCATCTTTATCCCCTCCAGCTAACGCCATACATTGAGCTCCAACGCCTCTCCCATCATCCCGACGGGAAGGTCACTGGAGTTTCCCTCATGCCTTTCGTAAGCGTACGCATCACCCGCGATGGCGTTACCACTGAGCAGAAAGCTCAGGTGATTGCCGAGATCACTGAAACACTGGAGCGCGTGCTCAACAAACGCCCTGACCTGACCCATATCGTGATCGAGGAAGTCGATACCGATAACTGGGGCTACGCCGGGATCACCACCACTCAGTACCGCAAGCAGCTGGCGGAAGAGGGGCAGTCATGACGCCGTCGGTCACCATCGATTTCGTCTCCGATGTGGTGTGCCCATGGTGCGCTCTGGGCGCGACGGCGCTGGAGCAGGCGATCGAGAACGTAGCGGGTGAGGTGTCGGTCGAGCTGACTTACAAGCCTTTCGAGCTCAACCCGAGCATGCCACCCGAAGGCGAAAAAGCCGTCGAGCACTTGATGCGCAAGTACGGACGTACCGCTCAGGACGTCGCCAATGGCAAAGCGATGCAGATCGAGCGCGGCAATGCCATCGGCTTCAAGTTCGACCTGGAAAAACGTACGCACTTCTACAACACCTTCGACGCTCACCGCCTGCTGCTCTGGGCGCTGGAAGAAGGACGCCAGGTGGCACTGAAGAAGATCCTGTTGCGTGCCTACTTCAGCGAAGGCGCGAACCCGAGTGACCAGTCGACGCTGGTGCGCCTGGCAGGTGAAGCCGGGTTGGACGAGGAGCGCGCACGCCAGGTGTTGGCATCCGGCGAATTTGCTGCCCAGGTGCGTGAACTGGAGACGTTTTACCAACAGCACGGCATCAATTCGGTTCCTGCCATGGTGTTGAACGGTCGGCACCTGGTGTCCGGTTCGCAATCGGTCGAGTACTACGAACAGATGTTGAGACAAATGGCCAAGGCATCTGCCGAAGCCTGATTCATCAAATTTCAAACCCCACTTTAGTTAGAGGTATTTATCATGAGCAATTCGAAAAAAGTTGTCGTAATCACTGGCGCATCCCAAGGTCTGGGCGATGGCATGGTCAAGGCTTTCCGTGAACTCGGTTATCAAGTCGTCGCCACCTCGCGTTCGATCAAACCTTCGACCGATCCTGACATTCTCACCGTGGCCGGCGACATCGGCGAACCGCAAACCGCCCAGCGCGTAATCAGTGAAGCAGTCGCCCGTTTCGGCCGCGTCGACACCCTGGTCAACAACGCGGGCATCTTCGTCGCCAAGCCATTCACCGCGTACACCGCTGAAGACTACGCCAACGTGCTGTCGGTGAACCTCAACGGTTTCTTCTACATCACCCAGCTGGCCATCAACGAGATGGAGAAACAGGGTAGCGGCCACATCGTCAACATCACCACCAGCCTGGTGGACCACGCCATCGACGGCGTGCCATCGGTACTGGCATCGTTGACCAAAGGTGGCTTGAACGCGGCGACCAAATCCCTGGCCATCGAGTACGCAAAACGCGGTATCCGGGTAAACGCGGTCAGCCCTGGCATCATCAAGACCCCAATGCACGGCGAAGAAACCCACGCCGCCCTGGGCGCGCTGCACCCGGTCGGGCACATGGGCGAAATCGATGACATTTCCCAAGCCGTCGTGTACCTGGACAACGCCAAGTTCGTCACTGGCGAAATCCTCCACGTCGATGGCGGGCAGAGCGCGGGTCACTAAGCTCTGACTGGTAAATGCCAGAAACAACAAAGCCCTCGTATTTCTACGAGGGCTTTGTTTTGTATGGTGCCGGCACCAGGAATCGAACCCGGGACCTACTGATTACAAGTCAGTTGCTCTACCATCTGAGCTATACCGGCGTGTCAGGGCGACGATTATAGCGATTGGGCAGGTTCTGTAAACCCCTGAATTCTGACTATTTTTGCGCAAGCCTCTGTTGCTGATTTCTGACACGCCCGAGTCGTCATCGGGCCTTGAGAAACGCCCTATCTGGCGGAGTTGGTAGACAGCCGCTGGTGCCGTTCAAATTCCCCTGTCCATGCCGGCTGATTCGCATTTCTCGAAGGCGAGTCAGCTTCTGCATATTCTGCCCATGCCGACCCAATTCTGGCAGTTATGTCCTTTTGATTGAATGCTTATGCACAACGGATTTTCAGATGCACGGGATTTGATGAGGATTTGTGGATTCGTTCTCATCTGTTCGCAAATGCCTGTTTTTCGGGTTTTTTATTGGGCTGTACGAAAACTGAACAGATTGGTTTCACCCCTGAAACAGCTGTAAATATTGGATCCACGATAATTTCATCAACAGAGTTATCCACAGGCTGTCGCGTTTTATGGGAGTTCTGCCAGTAACAGTAGATTTCGGGGTGTGAGCGGGCTTTCGCAGAAGGTTCCGAGGCGAACCGAGTATCCCTGTTCAACAAGGAACAGCGCTCGATCCAGAACCAGCCACATTTCCAATGGGCGTCGGAACAGCCCGCGCAGTAGCTCCAGATTGCGCACGTGCGCCAGTCGTTGCCAGCCAGCGGCTTCACGTGCCGACCAGTCTTGCGGGGCGATTGTGGATAACTCTTTGAGTTCGGCCAAATGATGGCAGTAATCGGCGAAGGATTTGTCCAGCCAGGCGGTGGGCAGGGAGGGGGTTGGCAGATACTCGTCGATGCCCCGCAGTTCCCGTTGCAGCAGATCGAACCCCAGGCGTCGGGCCATGGACAGGTCGCGTTGACGACGAACGCGAGCGCCAGCGGTGACGGTTTCGCTCATGGGCAGCGCGAGATCGTCGAGCGACAGTTGCAGGCCGCAGCGTTGGGCGGCAGAGGACATGGGGGCGTAATCAACCAGGCTTGTCCGGTTGTAACAGCAAGGAGCGATTGCGAGCTGCCTGCAGCCAGAGGCACTGGCCAGCCGAATCAATCGTACATGCAGATCACCGCAAGCGTGCAGGGCAACGGGTGTGTGCTCAGAGCCCAGTAACGAGGCCGCGGTGGTGTCGAGCACGTCTTGTTCAACATGCAACGCATGCAATTGATGCCGTTGACTGAGGGCCTGGCCGCTGGCAACCAGCGCAGGGTCAAATTCCAGGCAGGTCAGCTGTTGGCCTGCTTGCAACAATCGGCGTCCAAGATGCCCTTTGCCCGAGCACCAATCCAGCCAATGCCCGGGAGCATCGGCGAATTGCAAGCGGCTGGCGAAGGCTTCGATTTGTTGCCACTTGCGTCCCGGTACGTCGACATTCAATCGATGACCCGCTGTGGCGAGAGTATGGGCGGGCAGTTCACCCACGGCACTGAGTGCAGCAGACATCGCCGCCAATGATGCAAAGGGTTCCGGCGCGTTCAGAAGGGCTGGTTGGTTGTGAGCGTGTTCCGCATCTTCCAATGACCGCCCGCGTAGCCAGGCTGCCAGTTCCGGGTGGGACATTTCCCACGGCAGCTGAAGATGTGTGAACGGTCGAGGCTTCCACAGGGCCTGATGTTCTATCAGAAACGCATCCAGGCGCATGAAACGGGCGAGCAGGGCCTCGCCCGTCAATACTTGTGAGTCAACGTCCCTGGCAGGCATCGACGCGCAACCAGCGCTCCAGCAGCTTGAAGCCGCGTACCAGCACATAAGCCATCAACAGGTAGAACATGCCGGCGGCGAAGAAGATCTCCACCGGCAGGTAGGTCCGGGCGATGATGGTTCGCGCCATGCCGGTCAGTTCGAGCAAGGTCACGGTGCTGGCCAGGGCGCTGGCCTTGAGCATCAGAATCACTTCGTTGCTGTAGGCCGGTAGGCCGATACGCGCCGCGCGCGGCAGGATGATGTAGATCAGCGCCTTGGTCTTGGACATGCCCAGCGCTCGGGCGGCTTCGATCTCGCCCGGTGGAATCGCCTGAATGGCGCCGCGCAGGATCTCGGCGATGTAGGCAGCGGTGTGCAGGGTCATGGTCGCGGTGGCGCACCAGAACGGATCGCGCAGGTACGGCCACATCGAGCTGTTTCGGATCACATCGAACTGCGCCAGGCCGTAGTAGACCAGGAACAATTGAACCAGTAGCGGCGTACCCCGGAAAAAGAAGATGTAACCGTAGGGAAACGCCCGCACCCACCACAGGCGCGAAGAGCGGGCGATGCCCAGCGGAATCGCCAGCAGCAGGCCGGCGATCACTGCGATGGCCACCAGTTCCAGGGTCAGGGTGGCGCCTTGAGCCAGTTTCGGCAGCCACTTGATGATCACTTCCCAGTTCATTGGGTGCTCCTCGCGAAGCCGCGAGCGGCGCGTTTTTCCAGGAAGTACATGCCAGTCATGGCCAGAACGGTCAGGCCCAGGTACATGAACGCGGCGACCATATAGAAGGTGAACGGTTGTTTGGAGACGGTCACGCCGATTTGCGCGTGACGCATGATTTCTTCCAGGCCGATCACCGAAACCAGCGCGGTGTCTTTCATCAGGATCATGAACAGGTTGCCCAGGCCGGGCAGGGCGATGCGCCACATCTGCGGCATGATCAACTTGGTGAAAATGCGCCACTTCGACAGGCCCAATGCCACGCCGGCTTCACGATGGCCTTTGGGGATGGCGAGGATCGCGCCGCGAAATACCTCGGTGGCGTAGGCACCGAAGCACAGGCCCAGCGCAATCACGCCGGCGGCGAAGGCGTTGAGTTCAAGGTCGGGGTTGCCGAAAAACTCACCCAGGGCACGCATCAAATTGACCGTGCCGAAGTAGATCAGCAACACCCAGAGCAATTCCGGGATGCCGCGAACCAGGGTCGAGTAAGTGCCGCCAAGCCATTGCAGAGGCTTGTACGGGGAAGTCTTGGCCAAGGCACCGAGCAGACCGAGCACCAGCCCAAGGCACAGGGCCGAGAGTGCCAGTTTCACAGTCATCAGCGCGCCAGCGGCGAGCGCCGGGCCGAATCCGTAGAGGTCGATAATCATGGATTTCTTTTCAAATCGCGGCAGGCAATGCCAAGAACCGGCGCCGTCAGAAGGCGGCGTCGGTCCGGCAGGTCAGTATCAATAGATGCTGAACGGGAAGTACTTGTCGTTGATCTTCTTGTAGGTACCGTCAGCAACGATTTCTTTCAGCGCGACGTTGAGCTTCTCGCGGATCGGGTCGCCTTTACGTACGGCAATACCGATCTTGTCGCTTTCTTCTACCGGGTCACCCTTGAATTCATAGGATTTGCCGGCGTCGCTTTTCAGCCACTCGTAGTTGACGTATTTGTCGGCGAGGATGCCGTCCAGACGACCGGAAGTCAGGTCGAGGTAGGCGTTTTCCTGAGTGTCGTAGAGCTTGATGGTGATGTCGTCACCATAATTGTCTTCGAGGAAGGTGCCGGCGAGGGTTGCGCGTTGTGCGCCGATGATTTTGCCCTTCAGCGCAGCCTTGTCGGTTTTGAAATCGACGTTTTTCGGCGCGATGAATTGCAGTTTGTTGGAGTAGTACGGGTCGGTGAAGTCCACCGCTTGCTTGCGCTCGTCGGTGATCGACATCGAGGAGATCAGGAAGTCGAACTTCTTGGCGTTCAGGGCCGGAATGATGCCGTCCCAGTCGGAGGTGACAACGGTGCACTCGACTTTCATCTTGGCGCACAGGGCGTCGCCGATCTCTTTGTCGAAGCCGACGACATTGCCACTGGCATCTTTATTGTTGAACGGCGGGTAAGCCGCTTCGATGCCCATCTTCAGGGTTTCGGCCATGGCACCGGCGCTGAACGCGAGGGTGACGGCGGCAGCCAGGAAGACCTTTTTGAAGTTCTGCATGTGGGTAGCTCCGTTAGCGGTTGCTGGACATGAATTGTTTGCAGCGCGCCGAAAGCGGGTTTTCAAACACCTGCTGTGGCGATCCTTGCTCTTCTACCAGGCCCTGGTGGAGGAACACCACTTCGCTGGAGACCTGACGGGCGAAGCCCATTTCGTGGGTCACGAGCAGCATGGTGCGGCCTTCTTCGGCCAGTGCGCGGATGACATTAAGTACTTCCTGGACCATTTCCGGGTCAAGCGCGGAGGTCGGCTCGTCGAACAGGATGACTTTGGGTTGCATGGCCAGGGTGCGGGCGATGGCCGCGCGTTGTTGCTGGCCACCGGACAATTGCGCCGGGTAGGCATGGCGCTTGTCGGCGATGCCGACCTTGGCCAGCAGGGCTTCGGCCACTTCGATGGCTTCGGCCTTGCTCTGGCCGAGCACGCGGCGCGGGGCTTCGATGATGTTGTCGAGCACGCTCATGTGCGGCCACAGATTAAAGTTCTGAAACACAAAACCAATCTCGCTGCGCAGACGATTGATCTGCTTGCCGTCGGCGGCCACCAGTTCGCCGTTTTTCGCGGCTTTGAGCTTGAGCTCTTCGCCGGCCACCAGGATCTGGCCCTGATGCGGGTTTTCCAGCAGGTTGATGCAGCGCAGGAACGTGGACTTGCCGGAGCCGGAGGAGCCGAGGATCGAGATCACATCGCCGTCGCGAGCGGTCAGCGAGATACCTTTGAGCACCTCAAGCGAGCCGTAGCGTTTGTGCAAGTTGCGGATTTCAAGCGCGGGCGTGGCCTCAGCCATGTGCGTTCCTCATTATGTGTTTCGCTCCTGCTGTTGGTGGCCTTCCTGGCGAGGCGGCCAAGCTAGCATAGCGTTTCCAAGGCAGCCAACAGCGCTGGGGGCAGTAAACGGGTGGCATGTGGCAGGTTGTCGCATCGGCACAGCAGACTGTCGCCCCATCAACAACCGAACAGCCGTTTGAACCTGAGTTTCAATTCAAAAACCCAGTGGCTTTCACAAAAAGGGCGCGATGTTGCCAGCTTTGGCAGGGGGTGGGAAGCGCTAACCGGCCAAACGCACTTTTATTGTGCGCTGAGCGTTTTTGAAGTGTGTTTCTGTTGCCTTGATGCGTTCCTGAAAGTGGGTCGCGGGGTAACGTTCTGGCAAATTGCCATTAATCTCAATGACTTGCGAAGACTGTCCGGTCAGGATGAGATCACCGGATTAGAAGGTTTTGAAATATTTTGGCGCAATTATTGCGTGCAGATTCCGGAACGCCCCGTTTGTTTCTTTTTACAAGAGAGAATCTTCGGGAGCTGCACGCATTCGCTTTTCCTTACAAAGGTAGTTTCAATGAGCAGTACCCAAAGCTCTAACGGCCTCGAACAGGGGCTTAAACCGCGTCACGTGACCATGCTGTCGATCGCCGGGGTTATCGGCGCCGGCCTGTTCGTGGGCTCGGGCCACGCTATCGCTGCTGCAGGCCCTGCCGTGCTGTTGGCCTATGCCGCCGCTGGCATGCTGGTAGTGTTGGTGATGCGCATGCTCGGTGAAATGGCTGTTGCCTCGCCGGACACCGGCTCCTTCTCGACATACGCCGATCGGGCGATCGGTCACTGGGCCGGTTTCACCATCGGCTGGTTGTACTGGTGGTTCTGGGTTCTGGTGATCCCGCTGGAGGCCAACGCCGCTGCAACCATTTTGCATGCCTGGTTCCCGGGTGTGGACATCTGGGCCTTCGCTCTTGTGATCACCATGCTGCTGACCGTGACCAACCTGTTCAGTGTGAAGAACTATGGTGAGTTCGAGTTCTGGTTCGCCCTGATCAAAGTCCTGGCGATCATCGGCTTCATCATTCTCGGCGTAGCGGCAATCTTCGGCTTCCTGCCGAACAGCCAGGTCAGCGGCGTTTCGCACCTGTTCGATACCCAGGGCTTCCTGCCAAACGGCATGGGTGCGGTGTTGGGCGCGATCCTGACCACCATGTTCTCCTTCATGGGCACCGAGATCGTGACCATCGCGGCCGCGGAGTCGAAAAACCCTGGCAAGCAAATCTCCAAGGCCACCAATTCGGTGATCTGGCGGATCGGCTTGTTCTATCTGGTATCGATCTTCATCGTTGTGGCCCTGGTGCCATGGAACGACCCTGTACTGGCAAGCCTGGGCTCCTACCAGACCGTGCTTGAGCGCATGGGCATCCCGAACGCCAAGATGATCGTCGACATCGTGGTACTGGTTGCTGTGACCAGTTGCCTGAACTCGGCGCTCTACACCTCTTCGCGCATGTTGTTTTCCCTGGGCAAGCGCGGCGATGCACCAGCCGTTTCCACCCGCACCAACAAAAGCGGCACGCCTTACTGGGCGGTGATGTTGTCCACGGGCGCGGCATTCCTGGCCACGTTCGCCAACTACGTGGCACCGGCTGCGGTGTTCGAATTCCTGCTGGCCAGCTCCGGTGCCATTGCATTGCTGGTGTACCTGGTGATCGCGATCTCGCAACTGCGTATGCGCAAGCAGCGCATGGCTCGCGGTGAAAAAATCGTCTTCAGCATGTGGCTGTTCCCGGGCCTGACCTACGCGGTGATCGTCTTCATCGTCGCGGCCCTGACCATCATGTTGTTCCAGGACGCCCACCGTGTGGAAATCCTCGCAACAGGCCTGCTCAGTGTTCTGGTAGTGGCTTCCGGTTTGCTGGTGGCTCGCCGTCGCAAGCTGCAGAAGGCGGGTGCGGTGGTACTCAACTGATTCGTAGCGCATGACGCAAAAAAACGGCCGCTGTCAGTGATGACAAGCGGCCGTTTTTTTTATGTCTTCATTAAATTCAACGGGGATGCACCCAGTCCTCTACGCGTAACCCAGGAACCCGTTCAAATTCCCGCAGGTTGTTCGTGACTACGATGAACCCACGTGAGCGCGCGTGGCCGGCGATCATTTGGTCGTATGGGACGATGGGTGTTCCAGCCTTCGCCAGCTCGGATCGAATTATTCCGGTATGCGCGGCCGCTTCATTGTCGAAAGGCAGGACCTCAAGGCGGGCTGCCAAACCCTCGATGACGGTAAGGTTTTTTTCTGGTGCTGCTGACTTTTCGGCGCCGTAGATCAACTCCATGAGGGTGACAGCACTGATGCATAGCTGCCCGTCATGGCGGTTGAAGGCCTCTCTGACGATTTGCGGTTTGTTCTTGATGGTGAATATGCAGATGTTGGTGTCGAGCATGTATTTGATCATCAGAACGACTCGCGCTCCTGATCGGTGGGTTGGTCGCGATCAGGCATGAAGTCAGCACTCACGCTATCCCCGTCGAACCAGCTATCCCATGTTTCTTCGGCGGGGGTAATGAGGCGGGATCGGCCGATGGCGATTACGTTGACGCGTTTTACGTCGCTTGGCATGGCTACGGCTTTGGGAAGGCGAACGGCCTGGCTGCGATTGCTCATGAAAAGGGTGGTCTGTTCCATTTTTGCCTCCTCCGCCATTGTGGGGTGTACTCCAAAGAGTAGATTTTTTTGTGGATATGTCAATGGGATATACAAAGCGGGTGGTGAGTGAGGTCTCTGATCATTCTGACTGGCCGCTTCACAAAAAACGGCCGCTGTCAGTGGAGACAAGCGGCCGTTTTTTTTTGCCGAAACCCGGTAGTTATTCGGCTTTTTCTTCCGATGCTTCCAGCGACCGGCTGTAGATGTCCAAGGCATCGCCGAAGTCGGTGATGAATTGCGGCTCGCTCAGCCAGGCCTGGGCGGTTTCGCGGTCCATGCCGTCGGCCCACATGCGGTAATCGATCAGCATGTCGGCGGCCAGGTGAGTCGCGGCCATGCCTTCGTCTTCGGCGTTTTCCATGTCCAGCAGTTCTGGATGGTCGATGATGATGAAGGCCAGGTTGGTCAGCAAAACTGAGAGCATTTCACTGCGGCTGATGGCTTCCGCATCGCGCATCTTGCTGAACATCGCCAAGGTGTATTCCGGGATCGGCTCGGCGAGGTGGCCGAGATCATCGTCCAGGTTCGCGGGTTTTCTGCCGACCATGCGGATTTGCTTGGCTTTGGCTTTTGCGCGCTTGGCGCGTTTCTGTTGCTTGTTCAGGGAGGCCATGGGAGCTCAGTTCGGTTTCTGTTGGGTTTGCGCGGCGATAGCATCGGAGGCTGCCACGTAGTCGGCCTGGAAGGCCGGCGATTCGATCCACGCCAAGGCGCCGGCTTCGTCGGTTTCGGTGGACCATTGGCGATACTCGATCAGCGCCGCCAGGATGAAGTCCATCGCGCCTTCTTCGCCTTCCTGTTCGTAGACCAGTTCCAGCAACGGGTCTTCGAGGAAAGCTACACACATGGCTTGCTGGCTGACTTTCTCGGCGTCGATCATTTTCTTGAACAGTTCAGTCAGGTCGACTGACTCGAAGTCGATACGGTCATCGTTCGGGTCGAGTTCGACCGGCGCGGCAGCGCGTTGTGTGCGGTTCTGCTTGGCCTTGGCCTTGGCGCGGGAGGCGCGTTTTTGCTGCTTGTTGGCGGAGGCCATGGAGGTTGTTCCGTATGCGTTAAGTAGGATTGCTGCGTGGCACCGTCCGCCCGGGTGTGTCGGGGGGCAGCTCGCCGTTTTGCAGCCACGACAATGCGATGGGCCATAGTGTGGCTTGGTATGCGCTGCGAAAAAAGGCGAAATGTCCAACTTCTGTTTCGCCGATGTCTTGCGGGGCGATGCGCAAGTGGGTGTTTGTGCTGCCGGTGAAGTAACCGAGCAGGCGCTCGATGGCCGGGATCGTGCCGTAGGGATCGTCGCAGATGCTGATGGCGAGGGTTTGCGCGGTCACGCCAGCAAAGGGCAGGCGACCGGCGGTTGCGTGGATGACGCTGCCGCTGAAGCGTTTTTCGTAACGTGCAGTGGAGAAGCTCCAGTCACGGACGACACCGGCAGGCGTGTCTTCCAGCCAGCCAAGGCGTTTGCCGGGAAAGTAACCGAAGATCATCGTCAGCAGTGGCATCAGCACATGCCATTTACCAAACATCCGCCAGCGATGGGCCGGTGCATAGTCGCGCCAGTAGGCGAACTGCGCACCGACCGTCACCAGGCGCCGGATCGCATTTCCGGAGGCCCCCAGTCCTGCTGCACAGCCTCCAAAGCTGTGGCCCACCACATCGATGGGCTGATTCGGAAACTCGCGCTTTGCGCGCCGTAGCATCGCCTCGAAATCCAGTGCACCCCAGTCAGTCCATGAAGCCTGAAACCCTTTTAGTGACGGCGGGCGTGATTCACCTATACCGCGGTAATCATAGGTGATCACATCCAGGCCATTGGCGAACAGGTAGTCGGCGAAGCGCGAGTAGTGCCGGCAGCGAACCGAGGTGGCGGCATTGATGATGACCACCGGGCGAGAGCTATCGGGGGCAGCGTGCCGCCAGGTGAAACCGCCGATGATGAATCCGTCTTCTGCGGGTTGCTCGAAGGGCTCGGCAACGGCGTCAGTTACCAATGGCAGCTCGATTTGAACGGGGGCCAGAGGGGGCATGTCCTGCAAATTCATGGGCGCTGGACCTTTGCGGGGAGATGCCAACGATAGTCTTCAAGCTGCGGATGAACAATCCATGAGAGCCATCACGGTGTCTGATGGAGTCGCTCGTCAAGTCGAGCGCGCTCTCGATCAAGCTCTGCACGCAGTTCTTCCTCGCTCGGCAATATCAACTGGTACTTGCTGGCAAAAAGTTGTTCGTGACCTTCCAGAACCGAATAACGAACCACCGATTCATCTTTCTGCGCACATAAGATGATGCCGACGGTGGGACCATCTTCTGCTCCACGTTTGAGGTCGTCGTACATGCGTACATACATGTCCATCTGGCCGACATCCTGGTGTGTGAGCTCGCCCCGCTTGATATCGAATATGACAAAGCATTTGAGCAGGTAGTTGTAGAACACCAGGTCGATGAAGAAGTCCTTGCTGTCAGTGCTGATGCGTTGCTGGCGGGCGATGAAGGCGAAACCTTTGCCCAGCTCCAACAGGAAACCTTGCAGTTGTTCTATCAGTGCCTGTTCGATTTCGCTTTCCTGAAGCTTGCCGGCATGGGGCAGGCCAAGAAACTCCAGCACCACCGGGTCACGAATGAACTCCCGAGGGCTGGCCTTCATTTGCTGAATATGGGTGGCTGCCTCCAGCATCACGGGGGCGCGATCGCGGCTTGCAAGCAGGCGCTCGTAGTAAAGTGTGTTTATCTGGCGTTCCAGTGCTCGACTTGACCAGTTTTGAGTGGCGGACTCGTTCATGTACCACAGTCGGGCGCTTTCGCTGTCGACTCTCAATAGTCGCCGGTAATGAGTCCAGCTCAATTCGTGACGCAGTGCGTCACAAATTGGGAAGGCTTGATAAAACAGGCGCATATACCGAAGGTTGGAGGCATCAAAGCCCTTCCCAAACTGCGCTGTCAGCACTTTCGCTAGGGTCGGAAGTAACTGTTTGCCATAACCTGCCCGCCGAGCACCCTCCTGCTCGAATTCGACAATATGCCGACCAATCTGCCAACAGGTTTGCACTTGAATGGTGTCGACGGCCCGCAGCACCTTCTGGCGCGCCTGGCGTATCAGTTCGCCAAGATTGCCGACAAGCGAAGCGAGTTGCGGGTCTTTTGCGTCATCGGTTCTGAGGTCGTTCATGAGGTCTTCTGCGGCTGATTGATCAGGCAAAAGAGGATGGCAAGAGAGCTTGGGTCGAAGATGCAGGGCACGGCTGAGATATCGGAAGGAATCGCCTGGGCCGCAAGCAGGATCGATCTGACGGAAGAGCAAGTCTGCTGAGCAAATCACGTAGTACGTTTCGTAGTCAGCACAAGTACCAATCGATCTAAAACATCACCAATGCGCGGGAAATCAAAATTCAGGTAACGATTGGGCTTTTCAGAGCCCGGGAGTCGTCATCATGAAAATCCTCCATTCATTCATGTTGCCCCTCGCCGCCATCGGCATGCTGCTGTTTCCTGCAATGGCGCCCGCCGCAAGTCTTGAGCCCGTCGACAGCTCCGGCGTTCAGGTTCAGCGGCAGGAACAAAATGGCATCACCTATCTGTCCGGTGGGATTGGCGAGGATGAGGCAAAGGCTATCCAGCAAACGACTGGCTATAACCTGCACATGACCTTCGCGATCGGGGCGGAGAACAAATACATTCCCGATGTGGATGTGGTCATAGAGAAGGCCCAGGGGCAAACCGTACTGACACTGCACGACGCCGGACCACTGGTGTATGTGCAATTGCCAGCCGGGAAGTACAACGTCATCGCCACACGCAACGGCGAGGTGCGACGTGATGTTGCGGATGTCGGCAGCGGTGCGGCTCGTAACCTGGTCTTCCATTGGAATGGCGAGAGCTAGTGCGGTATTGCGAACAAAAAATTGATAGGCGCGGGAGGGGAGGGGCGCCTTGCCTTTCGATGCTCCGGGATTGAGCCTCATCAAACCGCAGGCATAAAAAAACCCTGAATCTTGCGATTCAGGGTTTTCGGTATTTGGTGCCCAGAGACGGAATCGAACCGCCGACACGGGGATTTTCAATCCCCTGCTCTACCGACTGAGCTATCTGGGCAACGGGGCGCATTAAAAGGGTTTTTCGGATTTACGTCAACGACTTTTTTAAAATTTCTTAAATTAATTCCGTCGCTTACGAAATTCGTGGGTTATTCGGCCGGCGGCACGTAGCCTTCGGCCTTGGCGTATTCCTCGCCGGAAAAGAACTTGTCCATCTCGCCCTGCAGATATTTGCGGTCTTCGGCGTTCATCATGTTCAGGCGTTTTTCGTTGATCAGCAGGGTCTGGTGTTTTTGCCAGTCGGCCCAGGCCTTGGCCGAGACGTGGTCAAAAATGTCCTGGCCTTTGGCGCCCGGGAACGGGGCGCGTTCCAGGCCTGGCAGTTCTTCGTTGTACTTGCGGCACATGATGGTGCGGGTCATGACGACTCTCCTGCGTTCAATACGGCGGCCGCGCGTTCGAGCAAGGTTTTGACCGGGGCGGCAAGGCCCAGGCGCGGCGGGGTGGCGAGGTTATACCAGAGCCAGTCGGCCTCGGCCACGTGATGACCGGCCTCCTGGACCTGGACCAGCCAGGGTTCGATGGACAACTGGAAATGGCTGAAGGTGTGCACCAGGCTCGGCAGCGATTGCTGTGCGCCCAGTTCCAGCGAGTGCTGCGAAGCCAAGTGTTGCAGGTCATCGAGGTCGTCGAGTTCCGGCAGGCTCCACAAACCGCCCCACAGACCGGTAGAAGGGCGACGGTAAAGCAGGATCGCGCCTTCGCCGTTGGCGAGCATCGGCATCAGCGTGCGCTTCTGCGGGATGGCTTTGCGTGGCTTGGGTATCGGGTAGCGTGTTTCCAGGCCGAGCATGTGCGCTTCGCAACCTTTCTCCAGCGGACACAGCAGGCAGCTGGGTTTGCTGCGGGTGCAGAGCGTTGCGCCGAGGTCCATCATCGCCTGGGTGTAGGCATTGACCCGATCATGTGGCGTAAAGCGCTCAGCGTTCGCCCAGAGCTGTTTTGCGACCTTCGGCTCGCCCGGGTAACCCTCTTGCGCGGTAAAACGCGCCAGTACGCGTTTGACGTTGCCGTCGAGGATCGGCGCACGCAGGCCCATGCTGATGCTGGCGATTGCGCCGGCAGTGGACAGGCCGATGCCCGGCAGATCAGTGAGTTTTTCCACATCCCGGGGGAATTCGCCGCCGTATTGCTCAACGACGATCTTCGCGGTCTTCTGCAGATTGCGTGCGCGAGTGTAGTAACCCAGGCCCGTCCACAGGTGCAGCACTTCATCTTCCGGCGCAGCGGCCAGGGCTTCGACTGTCGGCAGCGAAGCCATGAACCGGTCGAAGTAGTTGAGCACGGTGCTGACCTGGGTCTGCTGCAGCATGATTTCCGAGACCCACACCCGATACGGGTTGATGTCCTGCTGCCAGGGCAAGTCATGACGGCCGTGGCGGTCGAACCAGTCCAGCACCGCCATTGAAAACTGCTCGGCTCTCATCGCTTGAACAGCCCCTTGAGCGCATCCTTGAGTTCCGGGCTGACTTTGTCGCCCAGCTTCTCGTCGATTTTTTCGCTGATGCGTTCGCCGGCCAGTTTGCTCGCAACCTGTCCCATGCGTTCGTTGTCCAGTCGGCAAGCCTTGGCACCCAGTTCCAGCGGGCCACGGCAGCGCAGCGGCCACTCGATGCCGACGAATTTCTCACCCACCTGGCAAGCCGGGTCCGGCATGTCGCTCTTGTCGCCTTCGACAATGATGCCTACGCGGTAGTCCATGCCCAGCACCCGCAGATCGATATCACCGTCACCGTTGACGGTCATGCCCGGGATGCGCACTTTCAGGTCCGGGTTGCTGGCCACGCCGTTGCGGAAATTCAGGTTGCCCTTGAGTTCCTGGAACGGTGTGTCCTTGCCCCGTGGCTCGCCACTGAGCGATTTGCGGTTGAGCGTGGCGATGCCTTTGCACAATTGCTGCTCGAGGTTGGCATTGAGCAACACCCCATTGTTGATGACGAAACTGGCGTTGCCATTGAGGGTTTCGATCAGCGCTTTCTGGCTGTTGCCGCTGCCGGTCAGGCTGCTGTTGAGCGTGACCAGGCCTTTGACCGGCGGATTCTTGCCCTGGCTTTCGAGGATTTTTTCCGCCGGTACGCGGCTGATCTGCGTCTGCAAATTCAGCACGGGCGCTTGCTGGCGCACATCGAGGGTGCCCTTGGCGTCGAAGTTACCTTCGTACAAATCACCGCGCAGGCTGGTCAGGGTAAGCAAACCGCCTTGGCCGTTGGCCTTGAGTACGGCGTTGTGGATCGGCAGTTTTTCCAGGGTCAACTGGCCAAAAGTCAGATCGGCGTCCACATCCAGCTTGCTCAGTCGTTCCACCGGCAGCAGGCGCTCGCTGCTCCAGGCTTCTTTGGTCGGCGATGGCGGCAGCGGTGTGCTGCCGGCGCCCGCCATGGCATCGGCTTCGGTGCTGGCGACTTCGGCCTGACGCACTTGCTTGGTGCTGTTGGCTTCGGCCGACTTCGGCGCCAGATAGCGGTCGACGTTGAAAGTGTCTGCCTTGAGGGTTGCACGCAACGATTGCTTGGCGAAGTCTTCGACGGCAATGCGGCCGCTGAAGGTGCTGTCATCGACTTTCAGGTTGATGTCGTCCAGGACGAGGCTGGAAGGCGTGCCCGTAAGACGGGTAGCCAGTTCCACCTTGCTCAGGCTGCCTTCGCCCATGGCCGGCAATGTCTGGCCGATGCTGTCGACGAATTTTGCCAGGTCGAACTGGGCGACCGACAGGCCACCGCTGACTTGCGGGGTCTTGTCCAGATCATTGACCTTCAACTCACCCAGCGCACGCAACTGATTGGCGGAAACCCTGATGCCGGTCCACTCGGCGACATTGGCCGCCCGGTCCAGCAACAACTGGCCTTGGGCGGCGAAGGTCATGGTTTTGCCTTGAAGTGGATCGCCCGCCACTTCACCGGACAGTTTCATGTCTTCCAGTTTGTAGCGCTGCAAAGCACGTTCGAAACGCAGTTCGCCATTGAGCTCGGTGCGCACTCGCAGAACCGGCTGGTTAGTGCCGAGGAATGCAGTGAGCTTGACTGGAATGTTGGTGGAGTCATGCACCGGGCCGGTGCTCAGCTGGATACTTTCGGCGCTGAATTGCTTGCCGGTTTTTTCGTCGTTGTACTCAACGCGGGCGTTGTTGACGGTCAGGCTGTCAATGTCCAGGCGAATCGGCTGGGCCGGTTTATCGGCCTGTGCGGTGGTTTGCGGCTCGGGTTCGCTGGTGGTCGCCGGTGCGGTGTCCGGGTTCGCAGGCTTTGGTACCTTGCCGATGTCTTCCCAGTTGCCGTGGCCATCCTTGTCGCGGTTCAGGCGTAGATTGAGACCTTCAACGCGCACGTCGCTCATCTGCACTTCGCGGCGCAGCAGTGGCAGTACGCGGACCGACAGGCCGAGCATCTGCAGGTCGGCAAACGGTTCGGTGGGCTTGGCCAGGGTCGCGACACCAGCGTCGTGCAATTCAAGGCCGAGCCACGGAAAAAGGCTCCAGCCGATATCGCCATTGAGCGTCAGCTCGATGTGGGCCTTGTCGCGGGCAATCTGGCGAATCTCGTCTTTGTAGTCGTTGGGATCGAAGAGGTGGGTCAGGGCAAAGCCCAGCGCCACAATGATCAGCAACAGCCCGAGAAGTACCAGACCCAGGATTTTGCCGAACGCTTTCATGGGCGAGTCCTTGTAGTTAGTCGAATTCGAAATTTAGCCGGGGAGTATAGCGCTCCGAAAGAGACGACCGGTCAGTGATCACTCGGACCGAGTGTCGGGCGGCATGTTCAGTCGGCCGTTTGGCGATCGTCGGCAGGCGATTTCTGCACGCAAGAGATCGGATAACGTACAAAAAACTGATAGCACTTTGGTTTTTCTGTCACGTGCAAATGGTAACCTTCGCCCGTTCGTCGGTCCTTCTGCGACTTGATGCCGCACCAAAATGGAGCTTCATCGTAAAAAAACAGTCATGCGTGCGCATAAAGGCTGGGGATGAAGAGCACCTGGCGAACCATACTAATAATTGGGGGATACACAATGACCACGAGTATCGCGGCGGACGGCTACGCCGACCAGCCCGCGTTCCTGTCCAAGGAACGCATTATCGCCAAGCCCGGTTTCAACCGTTGGCTGGTGCCACCGGCCGCCTTGGCCATCCACCTCTGCATCGGCATGGCCTACGGCTTTTCGGTGTTCTGGTTGCCCTTGTCCAAGGCACTGGGTCTCAGCAAGCCGCTGGCCTGTGCGCCGGACATGAGCTTCATCGCTCAGGTTTTTTCCTCGCAATGCGATTGGCCGATCTCGATGCTCGGCTGGATCTACACCCTGTTCTTCATTTTCCTGGGTTGCTCTGCAGCGATCTGGGGCGGCTGGCTCGAGCATGCCGGACCACGCAAGGCCGGCGTTGTTTCGGCGCTGTGCTGGTGCGGCGGTCTGTTGATTT
The DNA here is from genome assembly GCF_004307665.1 of Pseudomonas sp. Sample_16. Taxonomy (NCBI): domain Bacteria; kingdom Pseudomonadati; phylum Pseudomonadota; class Gammaproteobacteria; order Pseudomonadales; family Pseudomonadaceae; genus Pseudomonas; species Pseudomonas sp. Sample_16. The sequence continues at coordinate 41,812 of NZ_RCOB01000066.1, read as the reverse complement.
CGGCGCTGGGCATCTACACGCACCAGATCTGGCTGATGTGGATCGGCTCCGGGGTCATTGGCGGTATCGGCCTGGGCCTGGGCTACATCTCGCCGGTGTCGACCCTGATCAAGTGGTTCCCGGACAAGCGCGGCATGGCGACCGGCATGGCGATCATGGGCTTCGGCGGTGGTGCGATGGTCGGAGCGCCGTTGGCGACTGCCCTGATGAGCCACTTCGGCTCGCCAGAAGGCGTTGGCGTATGGCAGAGCTTCGTGGCGATGGCCGCGATCTACTTCGTGTTCATGATCGGTGGCGCACTGTCCTACCGCGTGCCGCCAACCGGCTGGAAGCCTGAAGGCTGGACGGCGCCTGCGAAAAAAGCGTCGAACGCCATGATCACCAACCGTCATGTACACGTGAACGTGGCATGGAAAACCCCGCAATTCCGTCTGGTGTGGCTGGTGCTGTGCCTGAACGTATCCGCAGGTATCGGCATCCTCGGCATGGCTTCGCCGCTGTTGCAGGAAGTGTTCGGCGGCAAATTGCTGGGCAACGATCTGCCGTTCGGTCAGCTGGATGCAGGTCAATTGGCTTCGATCGCCGCGATCGCCGCCGGTTTCACCGGTTTGCTGAGCCTGTTCAACATCGGTGGCCGCTTCTTCTGGGCATCGTTCTCGGACTACCTGGGCCGTAAAAACACCTACTTCGTGTTCTTTGCCCTGGGCTTTGCGCTGTACGCATTGATTCCGAATCTTGGCCACCTGGGCAACGTCGCGCTGTTCGTGGCCGCGTTCTGCATCATCCTGTCGATGTACGGCGGCGGTTTTGCCACCGTTCCTGCTTATCTCGCGGACCTGTTCGGTACGCAAATGGTCGGTGCTATCCACGGTCGCTTGCTGACCGCGTGGGCAGCGGCGGGTGTGTTGGGTCCGGTGCTGGTGAACTACCTGCGTGAATATCAGCTGAGCATCGGCGTTGAACGTGCCGCAGCTTACGACATCACCTTGTACATCCTTGCCGGCCTGCTGGTGCTGGGTTTCATCTGCAACCTGCTGGTGCGTCCGGTGGCCGACAAGTACTTCATGACCGACGCTGAACTGGCTGCCGAACAGGCGCTGGGCCACGACAAAGGTGCTGATGCCAGCACGTCGCTGGAGTGGAAAGCGGCGCCGGGCACCAAGCCTCTGGCAATTGCTGCCTGGCTGGCGGTGGGTATTCCGTTGGCGTGGGGTGTGTGGGTGACCCTGCAGAAGACGGCGGTACTGTTCCACTAAGTAAAAACGCAATACCCCTGTAGGAGTGAGCTCTGCTCGCGATACCGGTCTGACAGTCGACAGAAATGTTGAATGTGAGAGCCCTATCGCGAGCAGGCTCACTCCTACAGTTGTTTCTGATCGTTCCCATGCTCTGCGTGGGAATGCCTCCCGTGACGCTCCGCGTCACAGTCAAAGCGGACGCGGAGCGTCCAAGGCTGCACTCCCACGCAGAGCGTGGGAGCGATCAGTAGCCTGTCGTGCTTGTATGGACATGTCTACCCGCGACAGCCGGGGCTTCTGTCCGTCAGCCATATCACGTCGCGTGTTTCTGTTTCGGCCCCGCGTGCCTATAATGGATGCCTTTTTCGCCCAATGATTTTGCGGAGCTGGTGATGGCCGAACGTATGGCGTCTGTCGAGCGCGACACTCTGGAAACCCAGATCAAAGCCTCGATCAACCTCGATGGCACCGGAAAGGCCCGATTCGATATCGGTGTTCCTTTTCTTGAGCACATGCTGGACCAGATCGCCCGTCACGGGCTGATCGACCTGGATATTGTCAGCAAGGGCGACCTGCATATCGATGACCACCACACCGTGGAAGACGTCGGTATCACCCTCGGCCAGGCATTTACCAAAGCCATCGGCGACAAGAAAGGCATCCGTCGCTACGGCCACGCCTATGTGCCGCTCGATGAAGCGCTGTCGCGCGTGGTGATCGACTTCTCCGGCCGTCCCGGCCTGCAGATGCACGTTCCGTATACCCGCGCCACCGTCGGCGGTTTCGACGTGGATCTGTTCCAGGAGTTCTTCCAGGGCTTCGTCAACCACGCCAACGTCACCCTGCACATCGACAATCTGCGTGGGCACAACACCCACCACCAGATCGAAACCGTGTTCAAGGCTTTCGGCCGTGCGTTGCGCATGGCCGTGGAGCTCGATGACCGTATGGCCGGGCAAATGCCATCGACCAAGGGCGTTCTGTAATGCAGACAGTCGCGGTTATCGATTACGGCATGGGCAACCTGCACTCGGTGGCCAAGGCCCTCGAGCACGTGGGTGCCGGCAAGGTGTTGATCACCAGCGATGCCAACGTGATTCGCGAAGCCGACCGGGTGGTTTTCCCCGGCGTCGGTGCGATTCGCGATTGCATGGCGGAGATCCGTCGCCTCGGGTTCGACTCGCTGGTACGTGAGGTCAGCCAGGACCGGCCTTTCCTCGGTATCTGCGTCGGCATGCAAGCCTTGCTCGACACCAGCGAAGAGAACGACGGTGTCGACTGCATCGGGCTGTTTCCGGGCGCAGTAAAGTTCTTCGGCAAAGATCTGCACGAAGACGGCGAACACCTGAAAGTCCCGCACATGGGCTGGAACGAAGTGAAGCAGAAGGTCAGTCACCCGCTGTGGCACGACATTCCGGACATGGCGCGTTTCTACTTCGTGCACAGCTACTACATCGCTGCGGCTAATGCGCGCCAGGTGGTCGGTGGTGGTCATTACGGCGTCGATTTCGCCGCAGCGCTGGCCGATGGCTCGCGTTTCGCCGTGCAGTTCCACCCGGAGAAAAGCCATACCCATGGCCTGCAATTGCTGCAGAACTTCGCTGCGTGGGACGGTCGCTGGTAAATGGCTGTCAAGAAATCCAGGCCGCCGATCCTGACCCTCACTCCCGAACAGGAGAGCGAGGCCAACAGCAAGATCAAGCGATTCATGGAAGACCGCTTTGAACTCGACCTCGGCTCGTTCGAGGCGGCTGAGATTCTTGAGTTGTTTACCCGCGAAATTGCTCCGCACTATTACAACAGGGCGATTTTCGATGTGCAGACGCATCTCAAAGAGAGGTTCGAAAGCATCGAAAGCGACCTGTGGGCGCTCGAGAAAAACTGATTTCCGAGCCAAGCTGAACATTCGAATTTGAAGGTTTGCCAGATGCTGATTATTCCCGCTATCGATCTTAAAGACGGTGCCTGTGTTCGTCTGCGCCAGGGCCGCATGGAAGATTCCACGGTGTTCTCCGATGACCCGGTGAGCATGGCTGCCAAGTGGGTGGAGGGCGGTTGCCGTCGTCTGCATCTGGTCGACCTGAACGGCGCGTTCGAAGGCCAACCGGTCAACGGCGAAGTGGTCACCGCGATCGCCAAGCGCTATCCGAACCTGCCGATCCAGATCGGCGGCGGTATCCGCTCCCTGGAAACCATCGAGCACTACGTCAAGGCTGGCGTGAGCTACGTGATCATCGGCACCAAGGCCGTGAAAGATCCAGCCTTCGTCGCCGAAGCCTGCCGCGCTTTCCCTGGCAAAGTGATTGTCGGTCTGGACGCCAAGGACGGTTTCGTCGCTACCGACGGTTGGGCTGAAATCAGCACCATCCAGGTGATCGACCTGGCAAAGCAGTTCGAAGCCGACGGCGTGTCCGCCATCGTTTATACCGACATCGCCAAAGACGGCATGATGCAGGGCTGCAACGTACCGTTCACCGCCGCGCTGGCTGCTGCCACATCGATTCCGGTCATCGCTTCCGGTGGCATCCACAATCTGGGTGACATCAAGACCCTGCTCGACGCCAAGGCGCCGGGCATCATCGGCGCGATCACCGGCCGGGCGATCTACGAAGGCACCCTCGACGTCGCTGAAGCGCAAGCTTTCTGCGACTCGTACAAAGGCTGAGGACTGACCATGGCGCTGGCCAAACGCATCATCCCTTGCCTGGACGTGGACAACGGCCGGGTGGTCAAGGGTGTGAAATTCGAAAACATCCGCGACGCCGGTGACCCGGTGGAAATCGCCCGTCGCTACGACGAGCAGGGTGCCGACGAGATTACCTTTCTCGACATCACCGCCAGCGTCGACGGCCGCGACACCACGCTGCATACCGTCGAGCGCATGGCCAGCCAGGTGTTCATTCCGCTGACCGTCGGCGGTGGCGTTCGCACCGTGCAGGACATCCGCAACTTGCTCAATGCCGGTGCGGACAAGGTTTCGATCAACACCGCTGCGGTGTTCAACCCTGAATTCGTCGGCGAAGCGGCGCAGCATTTCGGCTCGCAGTGCATTGTCGTTGCCATCGATGCGAAAAAAGTTTCCGCTGCGGGCGAAACCCCGCGCTGGGAAATCTTCACCCACGGCGGTCGCAAGCCGACCGGCCTAGACGCTGTCGAGTGGGCAAAGAAGATGGAAGGCCTGGGAGCCGGTGAAATCCTCCTGACCAGCATGGACCAGGACGGCATGAAAAACGGCTTCGACCTTGGCGTGACCCGCGCCATCAGCGATGCCCTGGGCATTCCGGTGATCGCTTCCGGTGGCGTTGGCAACCTGCAGCATTTGGCCGACGGTATCCTCGAAGGTCACGCCAGTGCAGTCCTGGCGGCGAGTATTTTCCACTTCGGCGAATACACCGTTCAGGAAGCCAAGGCCTACATGGCTCATCGCGGAATCGTGATGCGCTGAACAAACCCATACAGGCCAGTGGACATCATGGCGGGCTCAAGGCACTCTTGGGCACGCCATGGATTTCGGTAGCCAGACATGCTCAAACGTCTTCGTTTTGCCCTCGCCAGTGCTTCCCTGTTGTTCGTCAGTGCGGTACACGCCGCAGACAACCCCAACACCGACATGGTGTTGCTGACGGAAAACTTCCCTCCGTACAACATGGCGAAGAACGGCAAGAATTTCGCCCAAGGCGAGAACATTGATGGCATCGCCACGGACATCGTCCGCGAAATATTCAAGCGTGCCGATATTACCTACAGCCTGACGCTGCGTTTCCCCTGGGAGCGAGTGTACAAACTCGCTCTGGAAAACCCCGGTTACGGTGCATTCGTGATGGCGCGGTTACCCGATCGCGAGAAGCTCTTCAAATGGGTCGGGCCGATTGGCCCGGACGACTGGATCATGCTGGCCAAGGCTGACAGCAAAATCACCCTCCAATCCCTGGACGATGCGCGAAAGTACAAAATCGGTGCGTACAAGGGCGACGCCATTGCCACGACGCTCGCCAAGCAAGGCTTGAAGCCTGTGGTGGTCCTGCGCGATCAGGACAACGCGAAGAAACTGGTCAATGGCCAGATCGATCTATGGGCTACCGGTGATCCGGCCGGGCGCTACCTGGCGCGTCAGGAAGGCGTGATCGGGCTCAAGACTGTGTTGCGGTTCAACAGCGCCGAGTTGTACCTGGCCTTGAACAAGGACGTGCCGGACGAAACCGTCGCCAAACTGCAGGCCGCGCTGGATCAGATGCGCCAGGAAGGCAAAGTTGACGAGATCATGTCGAAGTATCTGTAATTTTCACTGCGAGGCCATTTCAGGCAGGGTGCCCGGCGTCGTGCTTATGTTCACGGCACTGGTAAACACATTGTTCAAAGCCCCCCTTGTCAGCTTCGAATCGGCTGAAGCGACCCCGATGATGCAGAGCGCGTACGCGCCGCTTTGTGGGCCGATTTCACTGTTGATATAGGCGTTTTCTGTACTGATGGCCGGACTGTAGAAAGTAGGCACCTGACAATCCCGAGCGTTACGGACCATTTTATAGCGATAGAAGGGCGCCTTGAGGGAGAACCGGAAATCCCACTTGGGCAAGACCACCTGCCCATTCGCATTTTGCGTTTTATAGACATGTGATTTTAGTTTCCAGGGTTCCGTGACGGTCAGCTCTACCGGCTCCAACGAACAGTTCGGTGCCGCGAGGGTGAAGACGCCATCAATAAAGCACGCGTACAGGAAGCTGGCGCTGTAGCTGTAGTTGAATCGTGCGGCCTGACAAGACGTAGAGTGCTCACAATCGGATTGCGCCGGATGATTTCGCGATATCGCGACCTTACTGACGATGCCGGTAATTTCATTGGTGAGTCTGTTCAGCATCGGACTGCCAGAGCTTCCAGCGTGTAGATCGCAGCTGTTTTTCATGGCTAATGGGAACACTCCAGGGTGATCGATGAATGTTCCGGCGGTTCGTTCAGCGCAGGCACTCAAACGAAGCCCGGCTTCGGTAAAACCACCCGGCGCGCCAACGTTGAGCACATCCTGATTCTCGTAAGTCAGATGTGAGGCGAGCTTGAGCGGGTTGACCCCGGCCTGTATCAGCGACGCCAATGTCGCGTCTATCTCCAGCACGGCAAGATCGGTCCCGACCAGACTGCTCCACAAGGCAATTCGGATCGGGTACTGGCGCTTACGCTGTGGCACGTCATGAAAGTAATGGAAAGTGACGCTGGCGTTCAAAGGCAAATCGGTCCGCGCCGAACCGTATCTAAAAAACACGCAATGACCGCTGGTGAGCAAGTAGGCAGGGCCGGTGGCTCGACCCTGCCTGTTTCGCGTATCCAATAGGACGGCACTGCACGTCTCGCCTGATTGGAGGCTGAGTCGTCCCACACCGCTCCAGATTTCATAAAAATTATCGCTGTTGCGCAGCGCTCTTGACGGCGAGTCATTGACGGCGCCTTCGCCAAGGTCGCGTGCCTGCACTGCAGGATTGGCCAGGACAACCAGGGCGGCGAAACAAAAGAGCTTGAGGTATTTCATATCCATTCCTTGGTGATGAAATTCAGGGTGAGCGCTATCGTGGCACGGGCAAATGCACCTGCAGATGTATATATGTATCGCGAAACGGGAATGGATCTGCAGGTTACTGTGAAGTCGGCAGGCGGTACTGGCCGTCCTTGCCATGCGCCGCCGTGGCGCGATTACCGCGCACGCTGATCATCTGCCGGATATCGATCCACTCGATTCCCTGGGCCTTCAGCTTGGGCAACTCTCGCTCCAGCACTGCCAGTGTCTGCGGATACGGATGTCCGATCATCACTGCCGAGCCTTGTCGGTGTGCGAGGCTGATCGCTGTCTGGAGTTGGGCAAAAATAGCGTCTTCAGTGCGCTCATCATCCAGAAACACATCCCGAGAAACGCTCGCCAGATCGATCTTCTGCGCTTGCTGCGCCGCCACGGTTTGCGCACTGGTGCGGCTGTCGACGAAAAATTTGTGACGACGCTGCAGGTCGGCCATCAACCAGGCCATGGCGGCGGGTTGCGCGGTCATGCGGCTACCCATGTGATTGTTGATGCCGGCGGTGTAGGGAACCCTTTTGAACGCAGCGTTCAGGCGTCTCTCAAGCTCCTCGATGGGTAGATCGGGATGCCAGGCAAATGGTCCTGTGGCCGGGTCCATCGGCATATGCAGAATGACGATCTTGCCGGCGCGATGGGCTTCGCGGGCGAATTCGGTGGCGTGGGGGGTATCGGGCATGATCGCTGCGGTTACCGGGCCGGGCAGGCCCAGCACGCGGCGATCCCGGGGCAGGCTTTGCCCCAGGTCGTCGATGATCAAGCTCAGGTAGGCTTTTTGCGGCGCGGTAACGGCGGGGGTGGCGTTAGCCACGCACGCCAGACTGCACAACAGCGCCAGGGTCAGCCGAAGAAGCATCTCAGCGGCCGGACGTAATGCTCAGCCCTTTGAGCAGGCTCAGGGCCTGGGCCAACTGGTAATCGTCGTCCTGCGGCATCGGCTTGGTTTTGCCGCCGGAGCTGCTTGGCTTGTCGGCGCCGCCGTTACCATTGCCCAGGTGACCTTGCAGATCGGCTTCCTTGAAGTACTCGCTATCCTGCTCGTTGGTAATCTTGGCTCTGCGCACTTCGATGTCCGGGACGATGCCCTGGGCCTGGATCGAGCGGCCATTAGGCGTGTAATACAGCGCCGTGGTGATTTTCAGAGCGCGGTCGTTGTTCAACGGCAGCACGGTTTGCACCGAGCCTTTGCCGAAACTTGGCGTCCCCATGACCACCGCACGCTTCTGGTCCTGCAGGGCGCCGGCGACAATTTCCGAGGCCGAGGCACTGCCGCCATTGATCAGCACAACCATTGGCACGGCTTCACTTTCATCTTTGCCAGTGGCGTTGAAGCGCAGCTCTGAGTTGGCGATCCGGCCTTTGGTGTAAACGATCAGGCCTTTGGTGATGAAGTGGTCGACGACTTCAACCGCCGACTGCAGCACGCCGCCCGGATTGTTGCGCAGGTCGAGAATGATGCCTTTGAGCTTCTTGCCGTTGTCCTTGCGCAGCTTGGCCAGCGCTTTGGAGACCTCTTCGCCGGTCTTGACCTGGAACTGTGTGATACGGATGTAGCCGTAGCCCGATTCCAGCAACTGGCTCTTCACGCTCTTCACTTGAATGATGGCGCGGGCCAGGGTCACGTCGAACGGCGTGCCACCATCGCGAACCAGGGTCAGGGTGATTTTCTGGCCGATCTTGCCGCGCATCTTGTCCACGGCTTCGGTCATGCTCTGGCCACGGGTTGGCTGGCCGTTGATCTTGACGATGAAATCGCCCGCCTGGATGCCCGCCTTGGAGGCCGGCGTGTCGTCGATTGGCGACACCACTTTGATGAATCCGTCTTCGGCGCCGACTTCGATGCCCAGGCCGCCGAACTCGCCGCTGGTGCTTTCCTGCAACTCGGCGAAGTCTTCAGGCCCGAGATAGGCCGAGTGTGGATCAAGGTTGCTGAGCATGCCCTTGATGGCGTTTTCCAGCAGGGTCTTGTCGTCAATCGGGTCGACATAGGCGGCTTTGATCCGATCCATGACCTCGGCAAAGGTGCGCAACTCTTCCAGCGGCAATGGCGCCTTGGTGGTCGCAGCAGTGCCCGCAGGCGCAACCGCCGGGGCCGGTTGAGCGGCGAACGCCAGAGGCGCGCCGATCACCAGGGCGATCGTCAGGGCCAGCGAGGTAAGGCGGGACAAATGCAGCATGTCGAACGAACTCCTGAATTGGATGGCGCGCTTATCCTTGCGCGCGACACCATTGTGCAGGGTCACTCGGGTGACCCTGCTGACGAATCGCGAAATACAAGGCCGGTGTGTCTTGACCGCCGCTGCTACCTACAGTGGAGATGGATTCACCGGCTTTTACCACGTCACCCGCAGACTTGAGCAGTGTCTGGTTGTGACCATAAAGACTCAAAAAACCGTTGCCATGGTCGAGAATGACCAGCAACCCTGCGCCGCGCAACCAGTCGGCGAACACCACGCGACCGCCATGCACCGCATGCACGGTACTGCCGGCGGAAGCGCCGATCATCACGCCGTCCCACTTGGTCCGGGCGTCGTCGCCACGGCTTTCACCGAAGCGTGCCAACAGTCGACCATCGACAGGCCACGGAAGTTTGCCGCGAGTTGAAGCAAACGGACCGCCAAAGGTTTCGCCGGAGCTTGAGACCAACGCGCCAGGCGTTGATTTAACCGGTTTGCGTGGGGCGTCAGTCTCGTTTGCTTGAGCCTGGGCCTCACGTAAGCGCTTTTTTTCGGCTTCCTGCTGGGCAATCAGCGCTTTTTGTCGCGCTTCTTCTGCCTCACGAGCCTGGCGAGCCAGGGTTTCCTCAATGGTTTTAAGGACTTTAGACAGGTCTGCCTGATCCTGCTCGCGGGCCGCCAGTTTCTGGTCGCGGGCCTTCACGTCGTCATTGAGCTTGGCCAGGACTTGCTGGCGCTCTCGGCGGACTTTGTCCAGCTCGTCGCGCTGGGTGTCGAGGCTGCTTTTCTGTACCAGCAGTTGCGCTTGCTGCATGTCGATGTCTTTTTCGACATTGGCCAGTTGGCGCAGCGTTTCGTTGAAGCTCTTCAACTGTTCCAGGCGGGCCTGGCTCAGGTAGTCGTAATAGGTGAGGGTGCGGGCGAATTTCTCGGGATTCTGCTGGTTGAGCAGCAGCTTCAAATATTCCTGTCGGCCGTTCTGGTAGGCCGCGCGGGCCTGGATGGCGATCAGTCGCTGTTGTTCAGTGCGCGCGCTCTGGAGTTTTTTTTTCTCCGCATCGAGCCGCTGCAGCTCGGCTTCACTTTTCTTCAGCTCTTTTTGCAGGGCTTCGACCTGCTTCTCGAGCTTGCCCATTTCGGTCTCGGTGCCCTTGAGTTCTTTTTGCACCCCGGATTTTTCTTCCTGCAACTTGCCCAGCAGCTTTTTCAGCTCGGCAATGTCCTGACGCGTGGCGTCCAACTGTTGTTGGGTTTGCGCGCGCTCGTCAGCAAAGGCCGGTTGGAGCAGGCAAGTCAGAGCAAGGGCTATCAGGACGCGAAGCATAGAGGCGGGCGACACCAGGGAAAGGGACGGCCTAGTATGCCCGCCATGGGCAGCAAAAAAAATGCCCAATTGGGGCTGTGTGATAACTGGAGAGGGATGTGCGGGAAATTAGTCCTGAAAACCACCAGAAACCACTGTGGGAGCTGGCTTGTCGGGTCGCCGCATCGCAGCGATAGCGGCCTGGCAACAACATGAATGTTTGCTGTCAGATTGCTATCGCTGGCAAGCCAGCTCCCACAGGTATTAATGATGATTAGACGAGAATCGAAGTCCCGGTCATTTCCGCCGGTTTTTCCAGGCCCAGCAGCTTGAGCATGGTCGGTGCCACGTCCGCCAGCACACCACCTTCGCGGACCTTGAGGTCGCGCTTGCCGACATAGATGAACGGCACCGGTTCGGTGGTGTGTGCGGTGTGCGCCTGGCCGGTGGAGGCGTCGGACATTTGCTCGACGTTGCCGTGGTCAGCGGTGATCAGCGCTTCGCCGCCAACCTTTTCCAGCGCCTCGACGATTCGGCCGACGCAAGTGTCCAGGCATTCGACAGCTTTGACCGCCGCTTCGAACACGCCGCTGTGGCCAACCATGTCGCCGTTTGCGTAGTTGACGACGATCACGTCATAGCGCTGGTTTTCGATGGCATCGACAATGCGATCGGTGACTTCGGGTGCGCTCATTTCCGGCTGCAAGTCGTAAGTGGCGACTTTTGGCGACGGAATCAGGATGCGTTCTTCGCCCGGGAACGGTTCTTCGCGGCCGCCGGAGAAGAAGAAGGTCACGTGCGCGTACTTCTCTGTTTCAGCAATGCGCAGCTGGGTCTTGCCGTTTTTCGCCAAATAGTCGCCCAGCACGTTTTCCAGGCTGCCCGCGGCGAAGGCCGATGGCGCAGGAATGCTGGCGGCGTATTGGGTCAGCATGACAAAACCGGCCAGTTTTGGCTGGCGGCTGCGTTCGAATTCCTTGAAATCGTCTTCCACGAACACGCGGGTCAGTTCGCGGGCACGGTCGGCGCGGAAGTTCATGAACACCACCGCATCGCCGTCTTCGACTTTTACCGGTTCGCCAATCGAGGTGGCTTTGACGAATTCGTCGCTCTCGCCACGTTCATACGCAGCTTGCAAGCCTTCCTGGGCGGTGGCGGCGTTGAATTCGCCAGTACCGTCGACAATCAGGTTGTAGGCCTGGGATACGCGGTCCCAACGGTTGTCACGGTCCATCGCGAAATAGCGGCCGATGAGGCTGGCGATACGACCTTTGCCCAGCGCCTGGAAAGTGGCGTCGAGCAGTTCGATCGACGACTGCGCGCTTTTCGGTGGCGTATCACGGCCATCGAGGAACGCGTGCAGGTAGATTTTTTCGGCGCCACGCTTGGCGGCCAGTTCAGCCATGGCCACCAAATGGTCCTGATGGCTGTGAACTCCGCCATCGGACAGCAGACCCATGAAGTGCACGGCTTTGCCGGCGGCGACGGCTTTATCGACGGCAGCGCAGATGGTCGGGTTCTCGAAGAACTCGCCGTCGCGGATCGACTTGGTAACGCGCGTGAAGTCCTGATACACCACGCGGCCGGCGCCGAGGTTCATGTGGCCGACTTCGGAGTTGCCCATCTGGCCATCCGGCAAGCCGACGTCCATGCCGCTGCCCGAGATCAGGCCGTTCGGTACGGTGGCCCACAAGCGGTCCAGCACAGGCTTTTTCGCGGCAAAGATCGCGTTGGATTCAGGGTTGTCGCTGTGACCGAAGCCGTCGAGAATCATCAGGACCAAAGGTTTAGGCGTGGTAGTCATGGAATCCACTCGTGGCTGAGGTAAAAGGGGATGATGGAAAAAGGGAGTCGCAGTTTAAAGCGAAGTTCCTGCCGCGTCACCGCCGGACGGGGTTTGGCCCACCATAGTGGCTGTGTATACTGGCCGACATTTTAACGCCCTGGAACCTCCTTCGATGGTTGCTCACCTGATTGAATTTGCCACTAACCACTACATTCTCGTCGGTATCTTCGTCGTACTGCTGGCCGCGCTGATCGCTTATCAGATGCAGGGCGGCGGCCGTAGCCTGAGCACCGGTGAACTGACCGGCCTGGTCAACAAAGACGCGGGCGTGGTGATCGACATTCGTCCGGCGAAGGATTTTGCCGCCGGTCACATTGTTGGTGCGTTGAACATTCCGCACGACAAACTGACTGCTCGCGTTGGCGAGCTGGAAAAGCACAAGGCCAAGACCATCATTCTGGTCGACGCCATGGGCCAGACTGCGGGCACCCACGCTCGCGAGCTGATGAAAGCCGGTTTCACCGCCGCCAAGCTGTCGGGTGGCGTTTCCAGCTGGAAAGCCGACAATCTGCCGCTGGTGAAGTGATATGAGCAACGTCGTCGTCTACTCCAGCGATTACTGCCCTTATTGCTCCCGAGCCAAGTACCTGCTCGAGAACAAAGGCGTGGCCTTCGAAGAGATCAAGGTCGATGGCAAGCCGCAGGTGCGTGCTGCAATGGCTCAGAAGGCCGGACGTACCTCCGTGCCGCAGATCTGGATCGGCAGCACCCACGTCGGCGGTTGTGACGATTTGTTTGCCCTGGAGCGCGCCGGCAAGCTCGACGCACTGCTCAAGGCCTGAGTTCCATACCTTATAAAAGCCCAAGATCAGAAAGGATCTGAGATGACTGACCAACAGAACACTGCAGCCAGCGAAGAAGAAAACGCACCGCAATTCTCCTTGCAGCGCATCTACGTACGTGACTTGTCCTTCGAAGCCCCGAAAAGCCCGGCGATTTTCCGCCAGCAGTGGGAGCCGAGTGTCGGTCTGGATCTGAACACCCGTCAAAAGGCTCTGGAGAGTGACTTTCACGAAGTCGTACTGACCTTGTCGGTAACCGTGAAGAACGGTGACGAAGTGGCGTTCATCGCCGAAGTGCAACAGGCCGGTATCTTCCTGATCAAGAACCTGGACGACGCTTCGATGAGCCACACCCTGGGTGCGTTCTGCCCGAACATTCTGTTCCCGTACGCTCGCGAAACCCTGGACAGCCTGGTGACCCGCGGTTCGTTCCCGGCACTGATGCTGGCCCCGGTGAACTTCGACGCGCTGTACGCGCAAGAGCTGCAACGCATGCAGGCAGCGGGCGAGACGCCGACCGTTCAGTAAGCGTTCGATGCACTAACGAAAAAAGCGCCATCAAAGGCGCTTTTTTCTTGGGCGGGAGATGATCGTTCCCACGCTCCGCGTGGGAATGCAGCCCGTGACGCTCGGCGTCACTGGACGCGGAGCGTCCCTTGAGGCGTACCCACGCGGAGCGTGGGAACGATCTGTCTCTGCTTTATTTGAAGTCGTTCTGGCGCCAGGCTTCGTACACCGCCACCGCCACGGTATTCGACAGGTTCAGGCTGCGGCAGCCTTCACGCATCGGCAGGCGCAAGCGCTGTTCGGCGGGCAGGGCATCGAGCACGTCGGCGGGCAGGCCACGGCTTTCCGGGCCGAACAGAAAAGCATCACCGGGGACGAAACTGGCATCGTGAAATGGCCGTGAGCCCTTGGTGGTAAAAGCGTACACCCGTGGATGACCGAGGCTTTCCAGGCAGCTGGCAAGGTCCGCGTGGCGCTGCAGGGTGGCATACTCGTGGTAATCGAGGCCAGCCCGGCGCAGGCGCTTGTCGTCCATCTCGAAGCCCAGCGGTTCGATCAAATGCAGGTGGCAGCCACTGTTGGCGCACAGCCTGATAACGTTGCCGGTATTCGGCGGAATTTCTGGTTGGAAAAGGATGACGTGAAACATGCACGGCTCCGAAGGTAAAGATGAGCGGCATTCTACGCCGCAAGCCGACTCGCGTTCGAAACTATTCCCGCGGGTGATGATGTCGCTGGCCATTGTCGGGGTCATGGTGGGGCTGATGATCGGTCGCCTGACCACGCCCGACCCCAGCGTCATGCAGCAAATCGAAGTAAAGGGCGACGCACTGGTGGTGTGGTTCAACAACGAACCCAAGACCCACGGCGAGATCGTCGATGGCAGCGTCGCGTTGTTGTTCGAGGCCGAGGGCAAGGCGCAGCAAGGTCAGCTCAAGCTTAACGACAAGAGCGTGAACTGGCGGGTGCGGTTGAGCGATGGGGGGTTGTTGCTGACGGTGGTGGCGGCCCGTCCCCTGCAGGGTGAGTGGGCCGGTAGCGAGGTCGATGACCGCTGGCGGCTGGAGGTCCATCTCCGGGAGCAATAAAAGAGGGAATCCCCGGCCTGCCTGTACCAAGGTCCCCAAAACGGGAGGGTTCGCGCATGGCGTCGTGAACCCGGTGTAAAGAGGGAATCCCCGGCCTGCCTGTACCAAGGACCCCAAAACGGGATGGGCTCGTCGCTTGGTGCGGTGTGAGCCCGGTGTAAAGAGGGGAATCCCCGGCCTGCCTGTACCAAGGTCCCCGAAACTGGGTAGTGGTCTGAACCACTGAATGGACTATTGCAGGGGGCATGCCAGGTTTTCATAAGTTGAAACAAAAAGCCCTGTCGTGATGTGCAAAGCCCCGTAATCCGGGGCTTTTGTATTTTTTCGGCAGGTCTTCGATTGCGAACGCAGACGGGATTTCAGGGCAGTCACAGTGCGCGATTGCGGTTCACGGTGCATTGCGGCGGTGCATCCGGCCCCTAAAAGCATCGCGGGCAAGCCTCGCTCCTACGGGGCCTGAATGGCAGTAATCCCGTAGGAGCGAGGCTTGCCCGCGAATGGAGCTCAAGAGCGATGAAAATCAAGCGGTGAAACTAGCCCTCATCCCCCTCATCATCATCCCCGCCATCGACCTTCATGCCCAATTCCTTGATTTTGCGAGTCAGGGTGTTGCGCCCCCAACCCAGCAATACGGCGGCATCACGGCGACGGCCAGCGGTGTGTTTGAGGGCTGTTTCGATCATGATGCGCTCGAAGGCCGGAACGGCGCTGTCGAGCAGGCTCGACTGACCGCGTGCCAATGCCTGGTCGGCCCACTGGCGCAGTGCTTGCTCCCAGTTGGTCACTGGCGCCGAATCCTGCGGCAGGCTCAGCAGCTCAGGTGGCAGGTCGCCGATATGCACTTCGCGGCCCGAAGCCATGACCGTGATCCAGCGGCAAGTGTTCTCCAGCTGACGCACGTTGCCCGGCCACGGCAGATTCTTCAGGTATTCCTCGGTTTCGCTCTTGAGCAGCTTTGGTTCCACGGCAAGTTCTTGCGCGGCACGGCTGAGGAAGTGCTTGGCCAGGGTCGGGATGTCTTCGCGGCGGTCCGACAGGCGCGGGATATGGATGCGGATTACATTGAGGCGGTGGAACAAGTCCTCACGGAATTTCCCGGCGTGCACCAGGGTTTCCAGATTCTGGTGAGTGGCGGCGATGATGCGCACATCAACCTTGACCGGCACATGACCGCCAACGCGATAGAACTCGCCATCGGCCAGTACGCGCAGCAAGCGGGTCTGGGTGTCGGCCGGCATGTCGCCGATTTCATCGAGGAACAGCGTGCCGCCATCAGCCTGCTCGAAGCGGCCGCGACGCAGGTTGGCGGCGCCGGTGAACGCGCCTTTCTCATGACCGAACAGTTCCGACTCCATCAGGTCTTTCGGGATCGCCGCCATGTTCAGCGCAATGAACGGCGATGCCGCACGAGGGCTGTGACGATGCAGGGCGTGGGCCACCAGTTCCTTGCCGGTACCCGACTCGCCGTTGATCAACACAGTGATGTTGGAGTGGCTCAAGCGGCCGATGGCGCGAAACACTTCCTGCATCGCCGGTGCTTCGCCGATGATTTCCGGGGTGCGGGTCAGGGTCGGAGCGACTTCCAGGCCTTGTTGCTCCTGGGCGTGCTGGTTGGCGCGCTTGACCAGGGAGACGGCTTCATCGACATCGAACGGCTTGGGCAGGTACTCGAAGGCACCGCCCTGGTAGGACGCGACAGCGCTGTCCAGATCGGAGTGCGCGGTCATGATGATCACTGGCAGCCGCGGGTGCTGTTCGCGAATCCGCGCCAGAAGGTCCAGGCCACTGGCGCCGGGCATGCGGATGTCGGAGATGATCACGTCCGGCTGCTGGCGCGCCAGGCGGCTCATCACGCCATCGGCGCTGTCAAAGCTCTGCGTGGTCATGCCTTCCTGTTGCAAGGCTTTTTCCAGGACCCAACGGATAGAACGGTCGTCATCGACGATCCACACGGTTTCACTACGGCTCATGTCGATGTGGCTCCTTGTTCCAGTGGCAGAAAGATCGAGAACGTGGTGTGGCCGGGGTGGCTGTCACACTCGATCAGGCCCTGGTGCTGGCTGATGATGTTCTGGGTAATGGCCAGGCCCAGCCCGGTACCGTCCGGACGGCCGCTGACCATGGGGAAGAAAATGGTTTCCTGGAGTTCCGCAGGAATGCCCGGGCCGTTGTCGATGATTTCGATCTTGGTCACCAGGCGATGGCGCACGTGGCCGATGGTGAACTGACGCATGGCACGGGTACGCAGGCTGATGCGGCCCAGGCGCAGCTCGTTCTGGCTACTGATGGCCTGCATTGCGTTACGCACGATGTTCAGCACGGCCTGGATCATTTGTTCGCGGTCGATCAGCACGTCGGGGATGCTTGGGTCATAGTCGCGCACCAATGTGATGCAGCCTTGGCTTTCGGCCTCGACCAGATGGCAGACGCGCTCCAGAACTTCGTGGATGTTGCACATGGCCAGCGAGGGCAGCTTGTTGGAACCGAGCATGCGATCGACCAGGTTTCGCAGGCGGTCAGCTTCCTCGATGATCACATTGGTGTAATCGCGCAGGCTTTCTTCCGGCAGTTCGCGGGCCAGCAATTGCGCCGCGCCACGAATGCCGCCCAGCGGATTCTTGATTTCGTGGGCCAGGCCGCGCACCAGCATCTTGCTGGTTTCCTGCTTCGACAGTTGCGCCTCTTCCTTGGTGATGCGCAGCAGGCGATCGCGGGGATGTACCTCGAGCAGTAATAACGTATCGCCATTGCTGAGGATCGGTGTGACCGCGTAATCGACCGTCAGGGTCTGGCCGGTGAGGGCGGTGAGCATCGCTTCGCGCTTGGTGAACGGGTGCGCCTGCTGCACGGCCTGACGCAACGAATTGAGCGCCTCGGTGGATTCGGTGAACAACTCGCTGATGAACTGCCCATGGCTGCGCTGGCCGCTGATGGCCAGCAGCATTTCCGCCGCCGGGTTCATGTACTCAAGGCGCAATTCGGCATCGAGCAGGATGGTCGCGGTGGTGAGGTTGTCGAGTAGCAAACGGTGGAGTGCGTCGCTAATGGTCATCGGGACCTCTTTTAGGGCAAAGCATGCGCAAGAAAAAAGCGCTGACGCGAGGAAAATGCAAAAACCAAACCAAGGCTCCGAAAAGAAGCGTGGATCGCCCGAAATGGGCGTTCGGCGCTCGATTGAGTGGCGCTCTGCCACCTTCGGCGAGTAGTTTCGAACCAAAATGGGTTGGAATTTGGCGAAGGTGCAACCAATCGCACCAATATAGTGCGCAAACCTGAGCCAATTTAGAAGAAGCGTAAAAACGGACTTTTTTCTTCGACTGGCTTCTCGGCAAGCGGGCATTCCGGCCGTTGGCCATAGTCATCGATTGCGCACGGTTTGACCTTGCGCTTTTGCGCCAGGGACATGCGCTGCATGTGGAAAGGCTGATTGGCGGTACGTTCAACGGTTCGGCCGTGTTCGTCGAGGACCTCCACGGACAGCTGGTGGGTGCCGCGGTCGATGTTGGTCAGCGGGAATACCGGGCTGATACCGGGCTCGGCCGTGGGTTGGCCATCGAGCAATAAGCGGTAGCGATGGCCTTTTTGCAGGCCTGGCTCACTGGTGATACTGACGATGATTTCGCCAGCAGTGCTGCGTACAGTGGCATCGGGCTCCGGCACCAGAATGCGCAGCAGGTCATAGTGGAACAGAGGTTTTTGCTCTGGATTCTTTGCGCTGCGCGCTGGTGCGGAGTCTGGGACGGCCATTCGGTTACTGGTTGCCAGCGGGACACGCTTGGCATTGCCGGGTCTGGGCTGATCGGTAAAGACCCGATTGCCTTGGGCGTCGATGTAAGTAAACACCTGCGCCGAAGCGGGCAAGGCCAACAGCAGGCCGATCAGCAACCAACCCTTCAAGGCTTGTGCACCCGTTGCACGGTAAACGTCACACTGGGACTTTGCTGGACCACGGTTTCCCCGTCTATTACTTGCACCGCCAGGCTGTGCAGGCCGCGGTCGATGTTCACCAGTTGCAGGATCGGCACATTGCCGGGCTGACCGTAGGGTTGGTCATCCAGGACCAGTCTGAACAGGTGCGGGCCTTGCAATCGCGGTTTGATCAACACATTGACGGTGAAGGTGCCGTTGTTCGCGCGCAGGGCTTCGGTGGTGGGCAGGCCAGTCAGCTCCAGTACTTCGTAGGCATTGCGCGATTGCTCGTCCGTATTGGTTGGCGTGGTTGACCCCGGAGCTGTCTGGGGTTCAACGCTGTTGAGTGGCGGCAGCTCGACCGGCTGGGCCGGTACTCCGTCGGGCGGTTGATTGCTGTACGCGGTATTGCCATCCGCATCGGTGTATTTGTAGATCTGGGCCACCACGGGAAAAGCCAAAGGCAGCAGCAAAAGCATAAAAAGTGGCCGCATTCAGCCTCCCTGTGGGCAGCGAGAATTACTCCGACAATGGAATTCCTTGGCTGCCAGCATAGAACACAATCAGTTCTACCGGCTTGTCACCGGTTTTTCCACGATGCGTGGTGTCGACCATTTCAGCCAGCGCCTCGCCCTGTTTGAAGTGCTGGACCAAGCCATTGTCCTTGCCCTCAACCGTCAACTCGCCCGCGAGAATGTAGGCCGCGTTGGGGATTGGATGAGTATGCCAGTCGAGTTCAGTGTTGGCCGGTATCTTGAGTTTGAGCAGTGTCAGTTCAGGGGCGGCTGCGGGGTAGCGAGTGTAGGGGGTGTTGTCCCAGGAGGTGCTGCTTTGCAGGAGAATTTTCCGTTCGATGCCTGCCGGTTGCGATGCCGGGCTGCAGCCCAGCAATGCAGTAGTCAAGGTGGCGAGCAGGGGAGTCAGCAGGTAGGTCTTCATTGTTTTATCCGTTGAGTTCGGGCAAGACGGAGCAGGCTACGAACAACTTGAGCGGATTGATGCCGGACGATGCTGTGAATGTCCGAGGAGAAGGGGATAACCGCTGTCGGAAAATGACCAAAAAAAAGAGGCCTCCCGAAGGAGGCCTCTTTTTAGTCACGCCGCTTGCGCAGGCGCTACCGGATCAGCAGCTGTAGTACAGCTCGTATTCCAGTGGGTGTACGAAGGTGCGGACCTTGATTTCTTCTTCGCTTTTCAGAGCGATGTAAGCGTCGATGAAGTCGTCGGAGAAAACGCCGCCTTTGGTCAGGAACGCACGACCTTTGTCCAGCTCTTCCAGGGCTTCTTTCAGGCTGCCGCAAACTTGTGGGATCTCTTTCGCCTCTTCAGGCGGCAGGTCGTACAGGTTTTTGTCAGCTGCATCGCCAGGGTGGATCTTGTTCTGGATGCCGTCCAGGCCAGCCATCAGCAGTGCTGCGAAAGCCAGGTACGGGTTGGCAGCCGGATCCGGGAAGCGTGCTTCGATACGACGGGCTTTAGGGCTCGACACGTAAGGAATACGGATCGAAGCGGAACGGTTACGGGCCGAGTAGGCCAGCATTACCGGGGCTTCGAAACCTGGAACCAGACGCTTGTAGGAGTTGGTCGCCGGGTTGGTGAAGCCGTTCAGGGCCTTACCGTGCTTGATGATGCCGCCAATGAAGTACAGAGCGGTGTCGGACAGACCGGCATAGCCTTCGCCTGCGAAGGTGTTCTTGCCATCCTTCCAGATGGACATGTGTACGTGCATGCCCGAGCCGTTGTCGCCGTACAGAGGCTTAGGCATGAAGGTAGCGGTACGGCCGTAGGCGTCAGCAACGTTGTGCACAACGTATTTCAGGGTTTGGGTTTCGTCGGCTTTCTTCACCAGGGTGTTGAACTTGACGCCGATTTCGTTCTGGCCGGCAGTTGCCACTTCGTGGTGGTGAACTTCGACGGTCAGGCCCATTTCTTCCAGTGCGTTGCACATGGAGGTACGGATTTCGTGGTCGTGGTCGAACGGTGGAACCGGGAAGTAGCCGCCTTTGACGCCAGGACGGTGGCCCTTGTTACCGCCTTCGATGTCCTGGTCGGACATCCAGGAACCTTGTTCGGAGTAGATCTTGAACATGGAGCCGGAAATGTCGGACTTGAACTTCACTTGGTCGAAGATGAAGAACTCTGGCTCTGGACCGGCGAATACGGTGTCGCCGATACCGGTGGCTTTCAGGTGCTCTTCAGCGCGCTTGGCGATCGCACGTGGGTCGCGATCGTAGCCTTGCATGCTCGAAGGTTCGATGATGTCGCAGACCAGGATCAGGGTCGGCTCTTCGGTGAACGGGTCGAGAACGGCGGTGGAGTCGTCCGGCATCAGGATCATGTCGGAGGCTTCGATGCCTTTCCAGCCGGAGATGGAAGAGCCGTCGAACATCTTGCCGACTTCGAAGAAGTCTTCATCCAGCGCATCGCGAGCCGGCATGGTCACGTGGTGCTGAGTGCCTTTGGTGTCTGTGAAGCGCAGATCAATCCACTTGACGTCATGATCTTTGATGAGTTGAACCGACTTCGACATAGTGTCCTCCGGGTGGCTTAGGGCTGGTAGTGGATGCCCTTAAATGTTTGTGATGCCGGCGCGAATACTCTGCCAAGGCAACCTGCCTCACAAGGGAGCAAATTGCATGCCAGTGCCCCACCATGGGTTTTTTGCCCCAAATTCACGCTTATAAAGGTGCAAGGCGCCTGAAAGAACAAATTATCGCCCTACAATGTGGCGCCTAAAGCTAAAAATGACCTCTTTTGGTGCGGGCAAAACCTTCTGCACATTAACTGGTTAAACCTTGAGCAATTTCCGCTATAATCCGCGCCCCCCTTTTTCGGCAGGCCCTGCGCGCGCTGTTTCCATGAAATTAATCGTAAAAGTCTTCCCCGAGATCACCATCAAGAGCCGCCCGGTACGGATGCGTTTCATCCGCCAATTGGCCAAGAACATCCGTGCCGTGCTCCGCGATCTGGACCCGGCCGTGGTGGTGAACGGCGTGTGGGACAACCTCGAGCTGGAAACCCGCGTCAGCGACCCCAAGGCCCTGAAAGAGATGGGCGAGCGTCTGAGCTGCATGCCGGGCATCGCACACTTCCTGCAAATCGACGAGTACCCGCTGGGGGATTTCGACGACATCGTTGAAAAGTGCAAGCAGCACTACGGCGATGCGCTGGCCGGGAAGATTTTTTCGGTGCGTTGCAAGCGCGCGGGCAAGCACCCGTTCAGCTCGATCGACATCGAGAAATACGTCGGCAGCCAGTTGCGTCGTCAGTGTGGTGCCGCCGGAATCGACCTGAAAAAGCCTGAAATCGAAGTTCGCATCGAAGTTCGCGACCAACGGTTGTTTGTGATCCACAGCCAGCACAACGGCATCGGCGGTTATCCGCTGGGCGCGTTGGAGCAGACGCTGGTGCTGATGTCCGGTGGCTTCGATTCCACTGTTGCGGCTTACCAGATCATGCGACGCGGCCTGATGGCCCACTTCTGCTTCTTTAATCTGGGCGGGCGTGCCCACGAACTGGGCGTCATGGAAGTCGCGCATTTCATCTGGAAGAAGTACGGCAGCTCCCAACGCGTGTTATTTGTCAGTGTGCCGTTCGAAGAAGTGCTGGGAGAAATTCTCGGCAAAGTCGATAACAGTCATATGGGCGTAGTATTGAAGCGTATGATGTTGCGCGCTTCGTCCCAAATTGCCGATCGACTGCACATTGATGCGCTGGTGACCGGCGAGGCGATCTCCCAGGTATCGAGCCAGACATTGCCGAACCTGAGCGTGATCGACTGCGTGACCGACAAGCTCGTCTTGCGACCGCTCATCGCCAGCCACAAGCAGGACATCATCGATCTGGCCAACGAAATCGGCACCGCCGATTTCGCCCGGCACATGCCGGAATACTGCGGCGTCATCTCGGTCAACCCGAAGACCGCAGCCAAGCGCCATCGCGTCGAGCATGAAGAGAAAGAATTCGATATGGCGGTACTCGAGCGAGCGCTCGAAAACGCCAAACTGGTGCCGATCGATCGCGTGATCGATGAATTGGGCCAGGATTTGCAAATTGAAGAAGTCAGCGAAGCGCTGGCCGGTCAGATCGTCATCGATATCCGTCACCCGGACGCCGCTGAAGACGACCCGCTGGATCTCGCTGGCATCGAGGTACAAACGATGCCGTTTTATGCACTGAACGCTCGTTTCAAGGAACTGGACCCTACTCGCCAGTACCTGCTTTATTGCGACAAAGGCGTGATGAGTCGCCTGCATGCCCACCATTTGCTCAGTGAGGGGCATGCCAATGTGCGCGTTTATCGACCGAGCTAAGTGCCCGGGGCTGTTTGCCTGTGGCTTGCGTCACCGGCCCCCCGACGCCGCCGTCAAGCTGTAACGGCAAGGCCTGACTCTACTGTAAATCGCTGCCAAGACTTGTCAGCGCACCGAATCCTCTGATCGAGATACACAAGTGATCGAAAATCTACGCAACATCGCCATCATTGCTCACGTTGACCATGGTAAGACCACCCTGGTAGACAAACTCTTGCGTCAATCCGGCACTCTGGAGCGCAACGAGCTCAACGACGAGCGCGTGATGGACTCCAACGACCAGGAAAAAGAGCGCGGTATTACCATTCTGGCGAAAAACACCGCCATCAACTGGAACGGCTACCACATCAACATCGTGGACACCCCGGGCCACGCCGACTTCGGCGGCGAAGTTGAACGCGTAATGTCGATGGTTGACTCCGTTCTGCTGCTGGTTGACGCTCAAGACGGCCCTATGCCGCAAACCCGTTTCGTGACCAAGAAGGCTTTCGAAGCCGGCCTGCGTCCGATCGTGTGCATCAACAAGGTTGACCGTCCAGGCGCGCGTCCGGACTGGGTTCTGGACCAGATCTTCGATCTGTTCGACAACCTGGGTGCCACCGAAGAACAGCTGGACTTCAAAGTCGTCTACGCCTCGGCCCTGAACGGTATTGCCGGTCTGGACCACAACGAAATGGCTGAAGACATGACCCCGCTGTACCAGTCGATCGTCGACAACGTACCGGCGCCGGCTGTTGACCGTGACGGTCCGTTCCAGATGCAGATCTCCGCACTGGACTACAACAGCTTCCTGGGTGTTATCGGTGTTGGCCGTATCGCTCGTGGTCGCATCAAGCCGAACTCCCCGGTTGTTGCTATCGGCGCCGACGGCAAGAAGCGTAACGGTCGTATCCTGAAGCTGATGGGTCACCACGGTCTGCACCGTGTAGACGTTGAAGAAGCTGCTGCAGGCGACATCGTGTGCATCAGCGGTATGGACTCGCTGTTCATCTCCGACACCCTGTGCCACCCGGACACCGTTGAAGCGATGAAGCCGTTGACCGTCGACGAGCCAACCGTTTCCATGACCTTCCAGGTAAACGACTCGCCATTCTGCGGTAAAGAAGGCAAGTTCGTGACTTCCCGTAACATCAAGGAACGTCTGGACAAAGAGCTGCTGTACAACGTTGCACTGCGCGTTGAAGAAGGCGACTCGGCTGACAAGTTCAAGGTTTCCGGCCGTGGTGAGCTGCACCTCTCGGTACTGATCGAAACCATGCGTCGCGAAGGCTTCGAAATGGCTGTAGGCCGTCCGGAAGTGATCATCCGTCTGGTTGACGGCGTGAAGCACGAACCGTTCGAAAACGTCACCATCGACCTGCCGGAAGAATCCCAGGGCAAGGTGATGGAAGAGATGGGCCTGCGTAAAGGCGACCTGACCAACATGGTGCCGGATGGCAAGGGCCGTGTACGTCTGGAATACAACATCCCTGCTCGTGGTCTGATCGGTTTCCGTAACCAGTTCCTGACCCTGACCAACGGTGCTGGCATCCTGACCTCGATCTTCGACCGTTACGACGTGATGAAGTCCGGCGACATGTCCGGCCGTCAGAACGGCGTTCTGGTTTCGGTTGAAACCGGCAAGGCGCTGACCTACTCCCTGGAAACCCTGCAGGCACGTGGCAAGCTGTTCGTAGAACACGGTCAGGAAATCTACAACGGTCAGATCGTTGGTCTGAACAGCCGTGACAACGACCTGGGCGTTAACCCTACCAAGGGCAAGAAGCTCGACAACATGCGTGCTTCGGGTAAAGACGAAACCATCGCTCTGGTTCCACCTGTTCGCTTCACCCTGGAACAGGCTCTGGAATTCATCCAGGACGACGAGCTGTGTGAAGTGACGCCTAAGTCCATCCGTCTTCGCAAGAAGATCCTGGACGAAAGCGAGCGTACCCGCGCTGCCAAGAAAGCCAAGGCATAAGATTTAGCCCGGCTTGACGAAAACGCCCCCGGTCGAAAGGCCGGGGGCGTTTTTGTTTGTCCGGGATATGTGTGGTGTTTTGCTGGCCCCATCGCTGGCAAGCCAGCTCCCACACGATTTGAGTCGTACATGAAATTTGTGTACGACAACAATCACTGTGGGAGCT
Organism: Pseudomonas sp. Sample_16; assembly: GCF_004307665.1. Classification (NCBI taxonomy): domain Bacteria; kingdom Pseudomonadati; phylum Pseudomonadota; class Gammaproteobacteria; order Pseudomonadales; family Pseudomonadaceae; genus Pseudomonas; species Pseudomonas sp. Sample_16. Next base: position 16,966 of record NZ_RCOB01000066.1, on the reverse strand, counting down.
GGCTTGCCAGCGATGGCGGCCGATCAGCCGCCAAAAAAATCAGGAACTATCAGAACCGCTCGATCGACCGCGAATTCTGCTCGCGCACCACTTCCTTGGGCTTGTAAGCGCAATACCCTGGCCGCGGGCCGATTTTCGGGTGGTTGCGGCAGGTATCCGGGCGCTTTTCATAAATAGTGCACAGACGGCTCTTGCGATCCAGGTACAGGCAATCGTTGTTGCTCATGCGCTGGAGGGTGAAGATTCCCGACTTCTGGTTAAAACGCTCGACCAGACCTTCCTTTTGCAGGCGCTTGGCGATGTTCTTCGGCGGATCACCCATCTCGAACTCATCGACCACGCCGATACGGATCAGATCCTTGATCTTGACCTCGACCGGCAGGGTGCAGCAGCTGGATATGCACGAACCGCACATGGGGGCAGAATATTTTGCCCAGGTATCGAGTCGGTCGATCTCCGCGGCGGCGATCAGGTTGGGCTTCATCATCGGTTGTTACCAGCGTGTGCATCAGGGCGCGCGATCATACCGGGACTGGTGGATTTTTGAACAACCTTTCGCCAGATTTTTTCATCGGCGTGCGGCGAACCGCTAATCCGGCACGGCCCCTGCATTGATTCCGGTACACGACAATGTATTGCCGATCTGTTTCGCACTTGCGGGAAAAACTGCCGAACCAGAGCCTCTACCACCTGTCAGACCGTCTAGGCTCAGACAACTCAACGCTCGCTCGAGGTCCTATCGATGACTCAAGAACCACTTGTTCGCGAAGCAGAGGTGGCCGCATTCCGCGACGCCGTCTTGACCAAACTCACCTATGCGGTGGGCAAAGACCCGGATCACGCCTTCGACCACGACTGGTTCGAAGCCATTGCCCTGGCAGCGCGTGATCACATGGTCGAGCACTGGATGGACCACACGCGTCAGATTTATCGCAAAGGTCAGAAGCGCGTTTACTACCTCTCCCTGGAATTTCTCATCGGTCGCTTGCTCTACGACAGCCTGAGCAACCTTGGCCTGCTCGACGTCGCGCGCGAGGCCCTGACCGAACTCGGCGTCGACCTCGAGCGCATCCGCCTGCTGGAGCCCGATGCCGCGCTGGGCAACGGGGGCCTCGGTCGTCTGGCGGCGTGCTTCATGGAAAGCATGTCGACCCTGGGCATCGCCGGTCATGGCTACGGCATTCGCTATGAACACGGCCTGTTCCGTCAGGCGATTGTCGACGGCTGGCAGCAGGAGCAAACCGAACACTGGCTGGATTTCGGCAACCCTTGGGAGTTCGAGCGTCCGGAGGTGGTATATCCGATCGGTTTTGGTGGCAGCGTCGAGACCGTGACCGATGAAAGTGGCAAGTCCAAGCAAGTCTGGCACCCGGCGGAAACCGTGCGGGCCATTGCCTACGACACACCCGTGGTCGGCTGGCGAGGAGCGAGCGTGAACACCCTGCGACTGTGGCGCGCACGGGCCATGGAAGACTTGCACCTTGAGCGTTTCAACGCCGGTGACCACCTTGGCGCAGTGGCCGAAGTGGCCCGCGCCGAGAGTATCTCCCGCGTGCTGTATCCGGCGGACAGCACCGAAGCCGGCCAGGAACTGCGTCTGCGTCAGGAATACTTCTTTGTCGCGGCATCATTGCAGGACTTGCTGCGTCGCCATCGCAACATGCACACCTCGGTACTGACCCTGGGGGATCATGCGGCGATCCAGCTCAATGACACGCACCCATCGATTGCCGTTGCCGAGCTGATGCGCCAATTGGTCGACGTCTACGACGTGGCCTGGGATGCCGCCTGGCAGGTTACGGTCGACACGCTGTCCTACACCAATCACACGCTGCTGCCCGAAGCGCTGGAAACCTGGCCGGTGGGGTTGATGGAGCGCATGCTGCCACGTCACATGCAGATCATTTACCTGATCAATGCCCAGCACATCGATTCGTTGCGCGCCAAAGGCATTCACGATTTCGACGTGCTGCGCGCGGTGTCGCTGATCGAAGAAGACAATGGCCGCCGGGTACGCATGGGCAATCTGGCGTTCCTGGGCTCCCACAGCGTCAATGGCGTGTCCGGTTTGCACACGCAACTGATGCGCAAAACGGTGTTCTCCGAGCTGCACAAGCTCTACCCGGAGCGGATCAACAACAAAACCAACGGCATTACCTTCCGCCGCTGGCTTTATCAGGCCAACTCCGAGCTGACCTCGATGCTGGTCGATGCACTCGGCCCGGATCTGCTGGATAACCCCGAAGCGCGATTGCTCGATCTTGAGCCGTTCGCCGAAAAAACCGCGTTCCGCAAGGCGTTTGCCGAGCAGCGTTTGCACAGCAAAAAAGCCCTGGCGTATCTCATTCACGAACGGCTGGGCGTGGCGGTCAACCCGGCGGCGATGTTCGATGTGCAGGTCAAACGGATCCACGAGTACAAGCGCCAGTTGCTCAACCTGCTGCACACCGTGGCGTTGTACCAGGCGATTCGCGCCGAGCCGGAAATCGATTGGGTACCGCGGGTGAAGATCTTCGCCGGTAAGGCGGCGGCCAGTTATCACCAGGCCAAGCTGATCATCAAGCTGACCAACGACATCGCCCGGGTGGTGAACAACGATCCGACCGTGCGTGGCTTGCTCAAAGTAGTGTTCCTGCCCAATTACAACGTCAGCCTCGCCGAGAGCATCATTCCGGCGGCTGACTTGTCCGAACAGATCTCCACCGCCGGTTTCGAGGCGTCGGGCACCAGCAACATGAAATTCGGCCTCAACGGTGCGCTGACCATCGGCACGCTGGACGGCGCCAACGTGGAGATGTGCGAGCGCATCGGCGCCGAGCATATGTTCATCTTCGGGCTCAGCGCGCAGCAGGTGGAAGCGCGCAAGCAAAACCACGAGTTCAGTGCAGTGCCGGACATCGCTGCGTCTCACCGGCTCAACGATGTGCTGCAAGCGATTCGTAGCGGGGTGTTCTCGCCGGATGATCCGTCGCGGTACAGCGGGCTGATCGATTCGCTGGTGGATTACGACCGTTTCCTGGTCTGCGCCGATTTCGATTCCTACTGGAACGCGCAGATGCGGGTCGAAGCCCATTGGCACGATTCCAAGGAGTGGTGGCGTTCGGCGGTGTTGAACACCTCGCGGATGGGCTGGTTCTCGTCTGACCGGACGATTCGCGAGTACGCCACGGATATCTGGAAAGCGCTGGAGTAAGTCTTCGGTCGGATCGATATACTGACGCGCCGCAAAAGATCGCAGCCTTCGGCAGCTCCTGCAAAATCGCGAATTAAAGCGTTTTTGCAGGAGCTGCCGAAGGCTGCGATCTTTTGGCCGTGGCTACGCTAATCTTTCTGGATTGCGCTCAAGGATATCGACCATGCAATGGATGTTGACGCTGATTGGCCTGGTGCTGGGCTGGATACTCGACGAGTCGTTCAGCGATGCACTGCTGGGCGCGCTGCTTGGCTTGGCAATCGGCCAGGCGATTCGAGTTGGCCGTCTGGCTTCGCAGGCCGACTCGCAACGCCTTTTGTTGGAGCAGGCTCAAGTTGCGTTGCATGCCGTCGAGCAACGGCTGGCGGTGTTGGAGGTGTCTGGCGCCAAAGCCCCCGAAGTCACTGCGCCTGTCATCAGCGAAACCGACCCCATCCCCGGCACAGCGGCTTCGCATCCCCCTGTTGAGCTGGTCTGGGAGCTTCCGCCCGAACTCGAACCCCTCAGCACCGCGGCCGCCACCGTAAACCATCCCGCACCATCATTTGATGCCTGGAAACCTGCGCCGGACGTTCGCGATTCGCAACAACCGGCCCCACCTCGCGGCCCCAATTTCATCGAACGCGCTATCAATGGCGCTCGAGCATGGCTGTTCGGTGGCAACACCGTACTGCGAGTGGGCGTGGTGCTGTTGTTTCTCGGTCTGGCGTTCCTGCTGCGCTACGCAACTGAAGGCATGGTGGTGCCGATCGAGCTGCGTTATGCCGGTGTCGCGGCGGCGGCATTGGGGCTGCTTGGCCTTGGATGGTGGCTGCGGCGTCGTAACAACAATTATGCGTTGATGTTGCAAGGCGCCGGGGTTGCGGTGCTGTATCTGACGGTGTTTGCAGCGATGCGATTGCATCCGCTGCTCGACCCTTCGGCGGCGTTCGGGCTGCTGGTGGCGGTCACCGTGTTTTCGGCGATTCTGGCCATCACCCAGGACTCCTTGGGGCTGGCCTGTGCGGCGGCATTGGGCGGTTTTGCCGCGCCGATCCTGGCGTCTACCGGTAGCGGTAGCCACGTCGCGTTGTTCAGCTATTTTGCCTTGCTCAATGCCGGCATCCTGGCCATCGCCTGGTTCAAGGCCTGGCGAACGCTGAACGTGATCGGCTTTGTCGGCACTTTCGGCATTGGTTTCGCCTGGGGTGCGCGCACCTACACGCCGGAACTGTTGTGGAGCACCGAGCCGTTTCTGATTCTGTTCTTCCTGATGTACCTGGCCATCGGTCTGCTGTTCGCCCGCCGCAAGTTACTCGAGCTCGGCGACGCGCCCGAGGGCGGTGGCCGTGAGGCTCTACTGCAGTGGTCGGCACGCAAGGGCGACTATGTCGACGGTACCTTGCTATTCGGTCCGCCGCTGGTGGGCTTCGGCTTGCAGTTCGCCTTGGTGCAACACTTGGAATTCGCCGCCGCGTTCAGTGCCTTGGCGCTGGGCATCATCTACATGGGCCTGGCCCGTCTGCTGTTTGGCGGCCGAACGTTGCTGCTGGCAGAAACCTGTCTTGCCCTGGGTGTGATTTTCACCAGCCTGGCGATTCCACTGGGGCTAGATGCGCGCTGGACAACAGCAGCATGGGCCGTAGAGGGCGCCGGGATTTTCTGGCTGGGTCTGCGTCAGCAACGACCGTTGGCCCGAGCATTCGCCTTACTGCTGCAATTGGGCTCGGCACTGACGTTTCTCAGCGAGCTGGGCGCGGGTGAGAATAGTCTGCTTGAAGGTGCGCCCTTGGGCGCGCTGTTGCTTGGCGTCGCGCTGTTGTTCAGTTTCTACTCATTGCATAAAGCACTGCCCGGGCAGACTTCACCGTGGGAACGCAAAGGCGTACCGCTGTTGGCCTGTCTTGGCCTGTCGTTCATCTATCTGCTGGCGCCGCTGTTTTTCTTCGCCGAAGGCACGACGATCAGTTGGGCGCTGGCCGGGTTGATCACGTTGTTTGTCGGCCTGCGTCTGCCGTCGCGCACGTTTGTGTTCACCGCCATGGCCGTTCAGTGGCTTGGGGGCATGTTGTTCCTGGTCGCCGCGCCCTCGTTCTATGAAGACTTGCGCCCCATGGCCCACGGTGGATTCTGGACGCCGCTGCTACTCGGCCTGACAGGGCTGGTCGGGGCCTGGCGCTTGCAAACCGGCAACGCCGTCACGGTGTTTGACGGGCTGACTCTGCAACGTTTGTCTCAGGCGTCGCTGATTTGGGGCGCGGGTTGGTGGTCGCTGGCATGGGTCAGCGAGGTGCTGCGGTTTGCCCCGCTTGAACTTCAAGTGACGTTGCTGCTGGCGGTCGCACTATTGAGCGCAACGTTGTGGGCTGTGTTGGCCTTGCGTCTGAATTGGACGTCACTGGGTTTGCTTTGCACGTTGCTGATCCCGGCTGCCGGTGTGGTTTTGCTCGCCGCGTGGCATTCGCGTTATCACCCGGCGGCCAATTTGGGGTGGCTGGCGTGGACGGCATTGTTCGTTGTGCATTTCATTTCGCTGCGTCGCCTGGCTCCGATGCTGGCAGCGCGGGTGCTCAGTGTCGCCCATGTGCTCGGTTGCTGGCTGCTGATCGGCGTACTGGCCCTGGAATTGCGTTACGGACTTTTGCTGCTGTCCGAGCAGTACAACGCCTGGCGCTGGTTGGGTTGGGCGATTCTGCCAAGCCTGTATCTGGTGCTGGTGGCCGCGCCCCGACAGTGGCCGTGGCCGATGTCGGACCATGCGCGCGAATACCGTGTGTATGCCGCCGCGCCCTTGGCCTTGTTGATGCTCGGCTGGTTCTGGTTGGCCAACGCTGTCAGTGACGGCATGGCTGAGCCGCTGCCCTACGTACCGCTGATCAATCCGCTGGAGCTGGGTTTGTTGTTTGCGCTGTTCGGCGTTTACGTCTGGTCACGCAACGCGCTGACGCAACTGCAGTTCAACAAGGACTACGTCGCCCGCGCCACACAGCTGATCGCTGGCGTCTCGTTGTTCGTGTTCTTTACTGCACTGGTGATGCGTGCGGCACACCATTGGGGCGGGGTGCCGTTCCAGCTCGATGCGTTGCTTGAATCCATGCGGGTGCAGGCCGGTCTGTCGATCATTTGGACGATGATCGCTCTGAGTCTGATGATCGGCGGCCATTTGCGGCATCGCCGTGAAGTCTGGCTGATCGGCGCGGCGCTGATCGGCGTGGTTGTGGCGAAACTGTTCTTTGTCGAATTGAGTAACCGTGGCGGGCTGGCGCGGATCGTGTCGTTTATTGGCGTTGGCGTGTTGCTGCTGGTGGTGGGCTACTTTGCCCCGTTGCCGCCCAAGCGTGCCGAGGCTGCGGAGGATGCCGAGAAACCGGCCCCGCAAACTGGAGGAGTGTCGTCTTGAGTCAGAAGCTGAACCTGTGCTGGTTGGGCGTGGTAGCCATGGGGATGGCGCTCTCGGCTGGCGCCCAGGAAAAACTCGCAGACTTCACCACACAAGTGCCGTTGTCCGTCAGCGGTGAGGGGCCGTGGTATCGACTTGAGCTGCCCTTGATCGTGCAACTGAATGCCCGGCAAACCGACCTGAGCGATGTGCGCGTGTTCAATGCCAATGGCGAACCACAGGCCTACGCGCTGGCGCGGGCCACCCCGCAAGCTGAAGACGGCCGCACGCTGACCGACGTCAAATGGTTCCCGCTGTACAACTCGGTAGACGCCACCGAGCATGCGCCGAGCGTGCGCGTGCAATCGACTGCCAACGGCGCGTTGGTCGAAGTGCAGCCCTCCACTCAGTTGGAGGCGGGCGAGGAAGCGTTGCGCGGCTGGCTGCTCGACGCCAGTGCCATCAAGGCGCCGTTGCAGCAGTTGGTTCTTGACTGGACCAGCGAGCGCGATGGCTTCCAGCGTTTTACCATCGAGGCCAGTGACGATTTGCAGCATTGGCAGTCATGGGGAGAAGGGCAGGTCGCGCGGCTGACTTTTGCCGATGAGCGAGTCGAGCAACACGAAGTCGCTCTGCCCGGGCAGTCGGCGCGCTACTTGCGATTGCTGTGGGAGGCACCGCAATTGGCGCCGACCCTGACGTCGGCGCAACTGCAAAGCAGCCGCAGTCTGCCGTTGCCGTTGGTCTGGTCGCAAGCGTTGGCCGGCAGCAGCGTGAAGGCCGGCGAGTACACCTGGCAATTGCCGATGAGCGTCAGCGTCGAGCGAGTGCAGGTCGAACTGAGCCAGGCCAACAGTCTGGCGCCGGTCACGTTGTCCGGTCGTCGCGATGGTAGCCTGCCGTGGCAACCTCTGAGCAACGGTCTGCTTTATCGCCTGACCCAGGGCAGTCAGGATGTGGTTCAGGATCAGTTGCAATTGTCGGGGCAGACCGTGCAGCAATTGAAGCTGACCGTGGACGAGCGCGGCGGTGGATTGGGGGCGCAGGTGCCGGTAATAAAGTTCGCCGTGCGGGCGACGCACCTGGTCTTTCTGGCGCGAGGGCCGGGGCCTTATACGCTGGCGCTGGGCAACTCGACGGTGAAGGCGGCAAACCTGCCATTGTCGACCCTGATACCGGACTTCAACGCGGCGAAACTGGCGACATTGGGCAAGGCTGCGGTGGATGCCGGGGTTGTGGTTACGCCTTCGGCTACGCCAGGGCCGGCAGTGGTGGGCACCGACTGGAAGAAATTCGGCCTGTGGGCGGTGCTGTTGCTCAGCGTATTGTTCCTGGCGGCGATGGCGTTCAGCCTGTTGCGCAAACCACCGGTCAAGCCCTGAAACCGGTTGCTTGGCACCCGATCGCGAGCAGGCGGGCTCCTGCATGAATATCGAAATTGGCGCCCGTCGACGCCTCATATCTGAGCCGTTTCCTACTACGCTAAACCCGGAGCATGAACTCTCTTCAGCCGATCACGTCTGATAGGAGGAAATGCGCCCCGACTCGCGTTAAACTGCGCGGGTTTTTAGCCCCCCCATTCCTCCGGAGCCTTCCATGTCCCGCGTTACCTTGAGTCGCTATTTGATTGAGCAGACCCGTAGCAACAACACTCCTGCCGATCTGCGCTTCCTGATCGAAGTGGTGGCGCGTGCTTGCAAGGAAATCAACCACGCCGTGTCCAAAGGCGCCCTCGGCGGCGTTCTGGGCAGCATGGGCACTGAAAACGTCCAGGGCGAAGTGCAGAAAAAGCTCGACGTGATCTCCAACGAGATCCTGCTCGAGGCCAATGAATGGGGCGGTCACCTGGCCGGCATGGCGTCCGAAGAAATGGATAACGCCTACCAGATCCCGGGCAAATACCCGAAAGGCGCCTACCTGCTGGTATTCGACCCGCTGGACGGCTCTTCGAACATCGACATCAACGCCCCGGTCGGCACGATCTTCTCGGTACTGCGTTGCCCGAACGAATACCTGAGCCAGAACGAACCCCTGAACGAAAAAGCCTTCCTGCAGCCAGGTACCCAGCAAGTGGCCGCCGGTTACGCGATCTACGGTCCCCAGACCATGCTGATCCTGACCCTGGGCGACGGCGTCAAAGGCTTCACCCTGGACCGTGAAATGGGCAGCTTCGTACTGACTCACGAAAACATCACCATTCCGGAAGCCACCCAGGAATTTGCCATCAACGCCTCCAACCAGCGTCACTGGGAAGCACCGGTGCAGCGCTACGTCGGCGAATTGCTGGCAGGCGATGAAGGCCCGCTGAAAAAGAACTACAACATGCGCTGGGTCGCCGCGATGGTGGCCGACGTGCATCGCATCCTGACCCGTGGCGGTCTGTTCATGTACCCGCGTGACAGCCGCGAGCCGTCGAAGCCGGGCAAGCTGCGCCTGATGTACGAAGCCAACCCGATGTCGTTCCTCGTGGAACAAGCGGGTGGCGCCTCCACCGATGGTCACCAGCGCATCCTCGACATTCAGCCGGAAGGCCTGCACCAGCGCGTAGCGGTGTTCCTCGGTTCGAAAGAAGAAGTGGCCCGCGTCACGGCTTACCACAAGGAGTAAATCATGACTGCGCCCTGGCAGCCGTTGCTCGAATGGTGGTTCGGAACGTCTGAATCAGCCAAGCAAGTGGCGGCACAGAAGGGCAAGTTGTGGTTCGGCAAGCGTGACAGCCAGGACCTCGAAGCGCGCGAGCGTTTCGGGGACTGGGTCGAGCAGGCATTGACCGGTGGATTGACCGAGTGGACGCAACGTCCCGAAGGTTGGCTGGCCCTGGTGCTGTTGCTCGATCAACTGCCGCGAATGATCTTTCGCGATTCTCCCAAAGCGTTTTCCGGCGATTCCCGGGCACAGCAACTCGTTGCCCAAGGCATTGCGGCGGACTTCGATCGGCAATTGCCGCCGATCCAGCGGGTGTTCATCTATCTGGTGTTCGAGCACAGCGAAAACCTCGCGGTGCAGAACGAAGGTGTCTCGCGGTACATCGAGTTGGTGGCGCAACAGCCGGAAAGTGACCAGGCGCTGTTTGCCGATTACCTGGACTACGCCCAGAAGCATCAGAAAGTGATCGCGCAGTTTGGGCGGTTTCCGCATCGCAATGCGGTGTTGGGAAGGGAGTCTACGCCTGAGGAGTTGGCGTTTCTCTCCAGACCGGGTTCACGATTCTAGTATTTCGTTAGTGCTGAGGCTGCCATCGCTGGCAAGCCAGCTCCCACAGGGTTTTGCGTCGTACACAAAAATTGTGTCCGCTGCAAAACATTGTGGGAGCTGGCTTGCCAGCGAAAGGGCCGGTGTGGGCACCTTAGATCCTGAAACTCCCCACCAACTGCTTCAACCGTGCCGCCTGCTGCTCAAGATCGGCACACGCGCGCAAGGTCGCCTGCAGGTTCTCTACACCTTCCTGGTTCAGTGTGTTGATCTCGGTGATGTCGACGTTGATCGATTCCACCACAGCCGTTTGCTCTTCGGTCGCCGTGGCGACGGACTGGTTCATGCCGTCGATTTCGCCGATGCGCTGGGTCACGCTACCCAGCCGCTCACCGGCCTGGTTGGCGATGCCGACGCTGCTTTCGCTCTGGCGCTGACTGTCGGTCATGATGCCCACGGCCGCGCGGGCGCCGACTTGCAGTTCTTCGATCATGGTCTGCACTTGCTGCGCGGAATCCTGGGTGCGATGGGCCAGGTTGCGCACTTCGTCGGCGACCACTGCGAAACCGCGCCCGGCCTCACCGGCCCGCGCTGCTTCGATGGCCGCGTTAAGCGCCAGCAGGTTGGTTTGCTGGGAGATGCTGGTGATCACTTCCAGAATCTGTCCGATGTTCACCGTATTGCTGTTGAGCGTCTCGATGTTGCCGCACGAATCGCTGATCTTCGCCGAGAGCTGCTGCATCGCCGCAATGGTTTTATCCACCACTTGCTGGCCGTCTTCGGCCAGGCTGCGCGCATCGCTCGAATGCTGCGAGGCGAGGGCGGCGTTCTGGGCGATTTCCTGGGCGGCGGCGCCAAGCTGATTGATCGCCGCGGCCACGCTGCTGGTGCGCGAGGCTTGCTGGTCGGAGTTGTACATCGACGAATTGGAAGCTGCGACAACGCGCAGGGCGACTTCGTTGACCTGACCGGTGGCCGAGGACACTTCGATGATCGAGGTGTGAATGCGCTCGACGAAGCGGTTGAACGACAGCCCCAGCGCACCGAATTCGTCGTGGCCATGAATGGTCAGGCGTTTGGTCAAGTCACCTTCGCCTTCGGCGATGTCGTGCATGGCGCGGCCCATGGTCAGCAGCGGTTGCATCAGCAGGCTGATCAGCATGCCCAGCAATGCAATGATGATCACCACCGCAATCACCATGGCAATGATGGCCGAGGTGCGGAATTCGCTAAGCATCGAGAACGCGGTGTCCTGGTCGAGCACCAGTGCCACGTACCAATCGGCCGACGGCACCCCGTTGACGTGAGTAAACGAGATGAACTGGCGCTTGCCATCGATCTCGACCTCTTTCATGCCGGGGCTGACCTTTGGCGCACCGTTGGGGTAAGCCTCGGTCAGGTTCTTGAGTACCAGCTTGCTGTCCGGGTGGATCAGGATCTTGCCGTCAGCGCCGACGATGAAGGCATGTCCGTGACCGCCGAAGTTCAGCGAGTTGATGATCTCACTGACGCTGGACAGGTCGATATCGGCGCCGGCCACGCCGATCATCTGGCCTTGGCGCTGTACCGGCGTTGCAACGGTAATCACCAGTTTGCCGGACGAAGCGGCGATGTACGGTTCGGTGACGATGGTCTGTTGCGCACTGTTGGCAGCCTTGTACCAGCCACGGGCCCGTGGGTCGTAATCAGCTGCGCGGTTGCCTGCCGGAACCGAGAACATCACACCGTCGGCACCACCGAAGTAACTCAGCTGGAAATTACCAGTGTAGGCGGGCAGGTCGATGATGCGTTTCAGGCTGGCCGGGGCATTGCCATCGGCAGTGACTTGCTGGGCCATCGATTGCAGCAACTGCATGCGGCTTTCCAGCCAGGTCTGGATGTTGCTGGTGGTCAGGCTGCCGAGTTCCTGCATCGATGCTTCGGTGCTGCTGCGCAAGGTCTGCCGTTGGCGATAGTCGTTGAACAGGATGAAACAAGCGAATGCGACGGCCACCACGAGGGCGGCAGCCAACAAGATCTTGTGGCTGAACTTCATGTTTCGGGTCATTGGATGAGCTACCGCAGGGAATCTGGTCAACAAAGGAGGGGCAATGGCCACAGGCGTGGCTTTGCGTTGCATTTGTGTCGACTGGGCGGCGCCAAAGATTAGGCGAATGTGCGCAAAACCGACGAAATACTCGATCGCCATGCAAAGTGGCTGATTTGCCGGGTAGAGGCAGACGAGCGGCCCAACAAATAGCCGGTCGCTCAGGGAACCAGATTAGGGTTTTCTCTTCTAAGGTTCAGTTTGGCAGTCATGCCATTCCCCACCGCCTCTGGAGTTCACATGTCGCTGCGATCCATCGCCCTGCTTTCGTTCTGCGTGTTGTTGGCTGCGTGCAGCAAAGTCAATCAGGAAAACTACTCGAAGCTCTCGGCCGGCATGGCCAAGGCCGAAGTTGAAACCCTGTTGGGCAAACCCGCCGATTGCTCCGGCGCACTCGGCATGTCCAGTTGCACATGGGGCGACAAGAACAGCTTTATCAGCGTGCAATTCGCCGGTGACAAAGTGTTGATGTTTTCCGGCCAAGGCCTGAAGTAAACCGGGGCGAAGTGCCCACGGGAGAAAAACAATGAAGCGGTTATTGATGATGCTTTTTGCCGGCCTGGTATTGGCCGGTTGTGCCACTTCTGGCCAGGATCCGTTGGCGCCCAAGACAGCCAACAGCGTCAACCTCAAGCGTTACCAGGGCACCTGGTACGAGTTGGCCCGTCTGCCGATGTATTTCCAGCGCGATTGCGCGCAATCCGAAGCCCATTACACGCTGTTGCCCGATGGCAACGTCGCGGTGCTGAACCGCTGCCTGACGGCGCAGTGGCAATGGGAAGAGGTCAAGGGCACGGCTTATCCACAGGTGCCGGGTAAAACCGACAAGTTGTGGGTCGAGTTCGATACCTGGTTTTCGAGGCTGATTCCGGGTGTGGCGAAGGGCGAATACTGGGTGCTGTATGTCAGCGATGACTACAAGACAGCCATTGTCGGTGACCCAAGCCGTCGCTATTTGTGGCTCCTGTCACGCACACCGACCGTGAACGGTGTGGTGCGTGAAGAACTGCTGAGCAAGGCACGCCAGCAGGGCTACGACACCACGCGACTGATCTGGCGAGCGTCGGATACGCAGATGGCCAAGACCTCGAACTGATCACTGCGCTACTGATCATTCCCACGCAGAGCGTGGGAATGATCAGCGGGGGTTAACCCAACAAATCGCGCAGGACTTGGGTGAATGCCCGGTTGCTTTCCTCTTCGCCCGCATGCCGCCCGTCACGCACAACCCACTGGCCATTGACCAGCACATCCCGCACCTGCCGATCGCCACCGGCAAACAACCAGCGATTCAAGATCCCGTCGCCACTGGCCGTTGCCAGATACGGGTCGTTGCCGTCCAGCACCAGCCAATCCGCACGCTTGCCCACCTCCAGCACACCAATCGGTTGACCCAGCGCCTGCGCGCCGCCATCGAGCGCCGCGTCGAACAGCGTGCGCCCGACCATCGGTTGCTTGGCGCCATACAAGCGGTTGCGCCGCTGGTCGCGCAGACGTTGGCCATATTCCAGCCAACGCAATTCCTCCACCACGCTCAGCGATACATGACTGTCGGAACCGATACCCATGCGGCCGCCCTGGGCGAGGAAGTCCACTGCCGGGAAGATCCCGTCGCCCAGGTTGGCCTCGGTGGTCAGGCACAGACCGGCAATGGCCCGGCTCTTGGCCATCGACGAGACTTCTTCGGGATTGACGTGGGTGGCGTGAACCAGGCACCAGCGCTGATCGACGTCGACATGCTCATAAAGCCATTGCACCGGACGTCGACCGCTCCAGCTCAGGCAATCGTCGACTTCCTTCTGTTGTTCGGCGATGTGGATGTGCACCGGGCAGTGCTGGTCGCTGGCCGCCAGCACTTCGCTGATCTGCTGTGGCGTGACCGCACGTAGCGAGTGGAAGCACAAACCGAGTGTCTGCGCCTTTTGCTGCGCCAATATGGGCTGCAATCGCGACTGCAGCTTGAGGTAGTTTTCAGTGCTGTTGATGAAACGGCGCTGACCTTCATTGGGTGTCTGACCGCCGAAACCAGCATGGCTGTAGAGCACCGGCAGCAGGGTCAAACCAATTCCCGCCGAACTGGCCGCCTGGCTGATGCGCTGGGCCAGCTCGGCAGGGTCGGCATAAGGCTGGCCACTGGTGTCGTGGTGTACGTAATGAAATTCCGCCACCGATGTGTAGCCGGCCTTGAGCATCTCGATGTACAGCTGACGGGCGATGACCCCGAGTTGCTCCGGGCTGATTTTTCCGACGAGGCGGTACATCAAGTCGCGCCAGGTCCAGAAACTGTCGTTCGGATTACCCGCCACTTCCGCCAGCCCGGCCATGGCCCGCTGGAAGGCGTGAGAGTGCAGATTCGGCATGCCGGGCAGCAGCGGACCGCTCAACCGTTCGGCGTCATCTGCATGGGAATTGGCCTGGATATGGGTCAATACGCCGTCGGCGCTGACCTCAAGACGTACATTGTTGGCCCATCCACTAGGCAGCAGCGCGCGTTCGGCAAAGAAGGCGGACATGGTTCAGCACCCCATCGTGTGTTATTTGTATATACATATACAGACGTTTGCCTGCCCGGTAAACTCCGGCAAGCTAGCGATATTCACTAAACGACCAAGGATTAACCGTGCCGACTCCGCCTCCAGTCTCTCCGTTGGCCGCGAACATGGGCGACAGTCCGGCGCCCTTGTACGCCCGCGTCAAACAAATGATCACCCAGCAAATCGACAGTGGAAACTGGCCGCCGCACTATCGCGTGCCGTCGGAAAGCGAGCTGGTCAGCCAGCTGGGTTTCAGCCGCATGACCATCAATCGCGCCTTGCGCGAGATGACCGCCGACGGTCTGCTGGTGCGTATGCAAGGCGTGGGTACGTTCGTCGCCGAACCTAAAAGCCAGTCCGCGCTGTTTGAAGTGCACAACATCGCCGACGAAATCGCCTCTCGCGGTCATCGCCACACCTGCAAGGTCATCACGCTTGAAGAAGAGGCTGCCGGTTCCGAGCGCGCCCTGGCCTTGGACATGCGTGAAGGGCAGAAGGTGTTCCACTCGCTGATCGTGCATTTCGAAAACGATATTCCGGTGCAAATCGAAGACCGTTTCGTCAACGCACTGGTGGCTCCGGATTACCTCAAGCAGGACTTCACCCTGCAAACGCCATACGCCTATTTGAACCAGGTCGCGCCGCTGACCGAAGGCGAGCACGTGGTCGAGGCGATCCTGGCCGAGCCGTCCGAATGCAAATTGTTGCAGATTGAAAAGGGCGAGCCGTGCCTGCTGATCCGTCGCCGCACCTGGTCCGGGCGTCAGCCGGTGACTGCTGCCCGTTTGATCCACCCCGGTTCCCGTCATCGTCTGGAAGGTCGGTTCCATAAATGAGCAGTCTGAAAGTTTTACGCGCCAAAGATTACCCGCGCATGCCGTGGAAAAACGGCGGCGGCAGCACCGAAGAAATTACCCGTGATGCCGGCACCGGTCTGGACGGGTTTGGCTGGCGCCTGTCGATTGCCGACATTGGCGAGTCAGGCGGGTTTTCCACCTTCGCCGGTTATGAGCGAATCATCACCGTGTTGCAGGGTGACGGCATGACCTTATCGGTTGACGGTCAGCACACGCGGTCGTTGTTACCGCTGGACCCGTTTGCCTTCAGCGGAGAGAGCAAGGTTTCCTGCACATTGCTCGGTGGGCCGATTCGCGATTTCAACCTGATCTACGCACCGCAGCGTTATGGCGCACGGTTGCAGTGGTTGAGTGGTGAGCAGCGGTTTTTCAGCGAGGCGGGCACGGTGTTGGTGTTCAGCATCAGCGAAGCACTGGAAGTGAAGGTCGGTGACAGCGCTTCGCAACTGGATCGGCATGATTGCCTGCAACTGGACGGTAACACCGGCCTGCTGGAAATCTCCGTCAACGGCCCATGCTGCGTGATCGAACTGACCACACGCTGATTCCCCGGCCAATGAGCCTCTCTGTGGCGAGGGAGCTTGCTCCCGCTTGGCTGCGTAGCAGTCGTCAATTCAACTAGTCGGGTACATCTGACCGATCTCGATTGAATGGTTACTGATCGTTCCCATGCTCTGCGTGGGAACGCATCCCGTGACGCTCCGCGTCACAGTCGCAAGAAGCGGACGCGGAGCGTCCGTGACGGCGTTACCACGCAGAGCGTGGGAACGATCATCTGATTCGAAACTGCGCACCAACTTGTTACCTAACGCCCCAGCGTGGCGCAAAACCACGCTCAAGTAACAAGCCCTCTCTCCTGCCACAAAGCCCTGCGAAAAATTTCATCTTCCTCAGACCCCTTGATCTACAGGCTTTCCAGGCCGATTCAGGATTTTTCTTGAACACACATCCAGCAAGTTGGCCGCTTGATTGCATATGCTTGTATGTACAAGTAAAGACGTATGCGTATGAGTCACGGAGACTCAACCGTCGTCCACTGATTCGCCGGTGTGCACTGATGCTCATCGGCTTGCTCGCCCACTGCCTGGGTTGGTTTTGGATTGATTGCTGAGGAGTTCTGTTCGTGACTAAATTTCGTGACGTTGAAATCCGCGCTGCCCGCGGTAACACGCTGACCGCCAAGAGCTGGCTGACCGAAGCGCCGCTGCGCATGCTGATGAACAACCTCGACCCGGAAGTCGCCGAGAACCCGAAAGAACTGGTGGTTTACGGTGGCATCGGTCGTGCGGCACGTAACTGGGAATGCTACGACAAGATCGTCGAAAGCCTGACCAATCTGAATGACGACGAGACCCTGCTGGTGCAATCCGGCAAGCCGGTCGGCGTGTTCAAGACTCACGCCAATGCCCCGCGCGTGCTGATCGCCAACTCCAACCTCGTACCGCACTGGGCGAGCTGGGAACACTTCAACGAACTCGACGCCAAAGGCCTGGCCATGTATGGCCAGATGACCGCCGGCAGCTGGATTTACATCGGCAGCCAGGGCATCGTTCAGGGCACATACGAAACCTTCGTCGAAGCCGGTCGCCAACACTACAACGATGATCTGAAAGGCAAGTGGGTACTGACCGCTGGCCTGGGTGGCATGGGGGGCGCCCAGCCTCTGGCTGCAACCCTGGCCGGTGCTTGCTCGCTGAACATCGAATGCCAGCAGGTCAGCATCGATTTCCGCCTGAAAAGCCGTTA
>NZ_RCOB01000007.1:0-17306 GCF_004307665.1 Pseudomonas sp. Sample_16 | reverse complement strand
CGCGTGCTTCCCGCACCGTGCCGTTCGTGTCCAAGTGCATCGGTGTTTCCCTGGCGATGATCGCAGCACGCGTGATGGCCGGTAAAACCCTGCAAGAATTGGGTTTCACCAAGGAAATCATTCCGAACTTCTACAGCGTGAAAGAGGCGGTTTTCCCGTTCGCCAAATTCCCTGGGGTTGACCCGATCCTCGGCCCTGAGATGAAGTCGACCGGCGAAGTGATGGGCGTGGGCGATACCTTCGGTGAGGCGTTCGCCAAAGCCCAGATGGGTGCCAGCGAAGTGCTGCCGACCGGCGGTACTGCGTTCATCAGCGTGCGTGACGACGACAAGCCACTGGTTGCGGGCGTGGCCCGTGATCTGATCAACTTGGGCTTCGAAGTGGTCGCCACTGCCGGTACTGCCAAGCTGATTGAAGCCGCAGGCCTGAAGGTGCGCCGCGTGAACAAGGTGACCGAGGGTCGTCCGCACGTGGTCGACATGATCAAGAATGACGAAGTCACGCTGATCATCAACACCACCGAAGGTCGTCAGTCGATCGCTGACTCCTATTCCATTCGTCGCAATGCCCTGCAGCACAAGATTTACTGCACCACCACCATTGCTGCTGGCGAAGCTATCTGCGAAGCGCTGAAGTTCGGTCCCGAAAAGACCGTGCGCCGCTTGCAGGATCTACACGCAGGATTGAAGGCATGAGCATAACGAAGTACCCAATGACCGTTCAGGGCGCTCGCGCCCTGGAAGAAGAACATGCTCACCTGACCAAGGTCGTTCGTCCGAAGCTCAGCCAGGACATCGGTACGGCCCGCGAGTTGGGTGATTTGAAGGAAAACGCCGAATACCATGCTGCCCGCGAGCAGCAGGGTATGGTCGAGGCGCGGATACGCGACATTGAAGGCCGGATTCAGAACCAGGTCATCATCGATGTCACGACCATTCCTCATACCGGCAAGGTTATCTTCGGCACCACCGTTGAAATCGCCAACGTCGAGACTGATGAAAGCGTCACTTACCACATCGTGGGTGAGGATGAAGCTGACTTCAAACTCGGCAAGATTTCTGTCGGCTCGCCCTTGGCCCGTGCCTTGATCGGCAAGGAAGAGGGCGATGTGGTCGCGGTGAAAACGCCAAGCGGCGTTATCGAGTACGAGATTGTCGAAGTTCGCCACATCTAATAAAGGCAAGCGCCCGCTCCGTGCGGGCGCCATGCTTTGGCAGTTGACCCAGATGTTGTGGGTCGGTGGCTTGTGGCTGTTGCACATCGGTCTGCTGCCGGTGCTGGACCGTATAGGTCTGGCGCCGCTGCTGATCGACGAAATCGCAGGCATGCTGAATGCGCTGATGATCGGCTTTGCCGCAGCGTGTGTGATTTTTCAGGCTCTGGTGCTGATTCAGGCCGAGGGTCTTTTCAGTCTCTGGCTTGATATTCGTGGGCAACTGCTGTTGATGGCGCTATATGCGTGTGCGATGTTCATCGCTGTGCGTATCGGTTGGCCGGATGCGGTCCGTTGGCAGGCGTTCAGCTATCTGGTGTTGGGCTTTTCCGGGCTGGTCCTGGTATTGCAGCCGGTGCCGGGATGGAGTGGCAGGGTGCGCGAAGCACACCCGTGACCCTTGTCATCACTTGAAGCGATGAACGTTCGACAGCTGCTTGTTGACGCTGAAGTTCTTGCGGTAAATCAGCGCCATCTTGCCGATGACCTGAACCAGATCCGCTTTGCCGACCTTGCACAGTTCAGCGATGGACGCCAGGCGCGATTCGCGATCGAGGATATTGAGCTTGATCTTGACCAGTTCGTGATCCGCCAGTGCGCGTTCAAGCTCGGCTAATACACCTTCAGTCAAACCGTTGTCTGCCACAATCAGAACTGGTTTCAGATGGTGGCCAATGGATTTGTATTGTTTCTTCTGCTCTTGAGTGAGCGGCATAATCTGACCCTTTCGTCTGGATTCTGTAAAATGGCGGCCATTTTACCCGAGGGCTCGTGGATCCGCCCAATTAATCACGACCCTTATCAACGAGGTGCCCAATGGCGCGTTCCAAGACAAGCCTTGGTTGGCTGAAAAGACATGTCAACGATCCCTATGTGAAGCAGGCGCAGAAGGATGGCTACCGCTCGCGTGCGAGTTACAAACTTCTGGAGATTCAGGAGAAATACAAGCTGATCCGCCCTGGCATGAGCGTTGTCGACCTGGGCGCGGCGCCCGGTGGCTGGTCGCAGGTCACCAGCCGGCTGATTGGTGGCCAGGGGCGCCTGATCGCTTCGGATATTCTGGAAATGGACAGTATTCCGGATGTGACCTTCATCCAGGGTGACTTTACCCAGGACGAAGTGCTTGCCCGGATCCTTGAGGCCGTCGGTAATTCGCAGGTGGACCTTGTGATTTCCGATATGGCCCCCAATATGAGTGGTACGCCTGAAGTGGACATGCCCAAGGCCATGTTTCTTTGTGAGCTGGCTCTTGATCTGGCGGAGCGGATACTCAAGCCCGGTGGTAATTTCGTGATCAAGATTTTTCAGGGTGAAGGGTTCGATTCTTATCTGAAGGATGCTCGCAAGAAATTCGACAAGATCCAGATGATCAAGCCAGACTCTTCCCGCGGCAGTTCCCGCGAGCAATACATGTTGGCTTGGGGTTACTGCGGGCGTAGTGAGTAAAACGAGGTTTTTTCGCGGGGTGATAGGTTTTTCGTATTTCGCCCCGAGCGCTTTAGCGAATATTGTGTAGAAAGTGTTTCACAAAGGGTTACAGACGGCGCCTGCCAGAGTCGTAGGTAATGTAGTAAGTTAGGCCGGTGAATATCATGCGAAGCGCGCGCCACCAGCGGCGCTTGCTTCAGAGGGTAGTTAATTGAACGATATGGCAAAGAATCTGATCCTGTGGTTGATCATCGCGGCAGTCCTGGTGACGGTGATGAACAACTTCTCCAGCCCTAACGAGCCGCAGACCCTCAACTATTCCGACTTCATCCAGCAGGTCAAGGATGGCAAGGTCGAGCGCGTAGCGGTTGATGGCTACGTGATTACCGGCAAGCGCAACGATGGCGACAGCTTCAAGACCATTCGTCCGGCAATTCAGGACAACGGTCTGATCGGCGACCTGGTGGATAACCATGTCGTAGTCGAAGGCAAGCAGCCGGAACAGCAAAGCATCTGGACCCAGCTCCTGGTCGCCAGCTTCCCGATCCTCGTGATCATCGCCGTGTTCATGTTCTTCATGCGGCAGATGCAGGGTGGAGCCGGCGGCAAGGGTGGCCCGATGAGCTTCGGCAAGAGCAAGGCGCGACTGCTTTCCGAAGATCAGGTGAAAACCACGCTGGCTGACGTTGCCGGTTGCGACGAAGCCAAGGAAGAAGTGGGCGAGCTCGTCGAGTTCCTGCGTGATCCGGGCAAGTTCCAGCGCCTGGGTGGTCGTATTCCTCGCGGCGTGCTGATGGTCGGTCCTCCAGGTACCGGTAAAACCTTGCTGGCCAAGGCGATTGCCGGTGAAGCCAAAGTGCCGTTCTTCACCATTTCCGGTTCCGACTTCGTCGAAATGTTCGTCGGTGTTGGTGCCAGCCGCGTTCGCGATATGTTCGAACAGGCCAAGAAGCACGCGCCATGCATCATCTTCATCGACGAAATCGACGCCGTCGGTCGTCACCGTGGTGCCGGCATGGGCGGTGGTCATGACGAGCGCGAGCAGACTCTCAACCAGTTGCTGGTAGAGATGGACGGCTTCGAAATGAATGACGGCATCATCGTGATTGCCGCAACCAACCGTCCAGACGTACTCGACCCTGCGCTGCTGCGTCCGGGCCGTTTCGACCGTCAGGTTGTGGTTGGTCTGCCGGATATCCGTGGTCGTGAACAGATTCTAAAGGTCCACATGCGCAAAGTGCCGATGGGTGACGACGTCGCCCCGGCGGTGATTGCTCGTGGCACGCCTGGTTTCTCCGGTGCTGACCTGGCCAACCTGGTCAACGAAGCGTCGTTGTTCGCTGCCCGGGCCGGCAAGCGCATCGTCGAGATGAAAGAGTTCGAACTGGCCAAAGACAAGATCATGATGGGTGCCGAGCGCAAATCCATGGTCATGTCCGAGAAAGAAAAGCAGAACACCGCTTATCACGAAGCTGGCCACGCCATCGTTGGTCGCGTCGTGCCTGAGCATGACCCGGTCTACAAGGTCTCGATTATCCCGCGCGGTCGTGCGCTGGGTGTGACCATGTTCCTTCCGGAAGAAGATCGCTACAGCCTGTCCAAGCGCGCGCTCATCAGCCAGATCTGCTCGCTCTACGGCGGCCGTATCGCTGAAGAAATGACCCTGGGCTTCGATGGCGTCACCACGGGTGCCTCCAATGACATCATGCGCGCCAGCCAGATTGCGCGGAACATGGTGACCAAGTGGGGTCTTTCCGAGAAGCTCGGTCCATTGATGTACGCCGAAGAAGAGGGTGAAGTGTTCCTCGGTCGCGGTGGTGGTGGTCAGAGTGCCAGCTTCTCCGGTGAGACAGCCAAACTGATCGACTCCGAGGTGCGCAGCATCATTGACCAGTGCTACGGTACGGCCAAGCAGATCCTTACGGATAACCGTGACAAGCTCGATGCCATGGCCGATGCACTGATGAAGTATGAAACGATTGATGCCGAGCAGATCGACGACATCATGGCCGGTCGTACACCTCGCGAACCGCGCGACTGGTCTGGTGGCACCGGTGCATCCGGCACGCCTCCAGCAGTACAGGGCGAGCGTCCGGAAACACCTATCGGCGGCCCGGCTGCTGACGTTTAAGGTTTGAAATGACTTCTGTTCAGTCCTCGACCCGGTTGCCTTGCGGCAACCGGGTTCTTGATTTGGCCCAGACGCATGTCATGGGTATTCTCAATGTCACCCCTGATTCGTTCTCCGATGGCGGCCAGTACAGCCAGCTCGATGCGGCCTTGCGCCATGCCGAGGCGATGGTGGCTGCTGGCGCGACGCTTATTGATGTCGGTGGTGAATCGACCCGGCCCGGCGCCAGGGCGGTTTCGCCGCTGGAGGAGCTGGAACGTGTAGCGCCGGTCGTCGAGCGGATTCATCGCGAGCTTGATGTGATTATCTCGGTTGACACCTCGACTCCCGCCGTCATGCGTGAAACCGCGCGACTGGGAGCCGGCTTGATCAACGATGTTCGCTCGTTGCGTCGCGATGGTGCCCTGGATGCAGCCGCTGCGACCGGCTTGCCCGTGTGTCTGATGCATATGCTCGGTGAGCCGGGCGACATGCAGGACAATCCGCACTACTTGGACGTCACGAGAGAAGTGGGCGAGTTTCTCGCCGAGCGGATGGTCCAGTGTGAGGCGGCGGGCATAGCCAACGATAAGATCATTCTCGATCCTGGCTTTGGCTTCGCAAAGACCTTGCAGCACAACCTGAGCTTGTTCAAACATATGGATGCCTTGCATGCCTTGGGGCGCCCCCTGTTGGTTGGGGTTTCGCGAAAAAGCATGATTGGGCAGGCGTTGAATCGTCCGGTAGGTGAACGCCTGTATGGCGGTCTTGCCCTCGCGGCGCTGGCTTCACATAAAGGTGCGCGTATATTGCGCGTCCACGATGTAGCCGAAACAGTCGATGTGGTGAGGATGATCGCCGCAGTGGAATCAGCCGAATAAGAATGATGGAGCGTTTATGAGTAGGAAATATTTTGGTACTGACGGCATTCGTGGTCGAGTCGGTGAATACCCGATTACTCCTGACTTCATGCTCAAGCTCGGCTGGGCCGCGGGAATGGCGTTCCGCAAGATGGGCGCTTGCAAGGTGCTGGTCGGCAAGGACACCCGGATCTCAGGGTACATGTTTGAGTCGGCACTTGAGGCGGGCCTGACTTCTGCGGGCGCCGATGTGATGCTTCTGGGGCCGATGCCGACTCCCGCTATCGCTTACTTGACGCGTACGTTCCATGCAGAAGCCGGTATCGTGATCAGTGCATCGCACAATCCTCATGACGACAACGGTATCAAGTTTTTCTCCGGCAAAGGCACCAAGTTGCCGGATGAAGTTGAGCAGATGATTGAAGAGCTGCTGGACACGCCCATGACAGTGGTTGAGTCGAGCAAGATCGGCAAGGTCACGCGCATCAACGACGCCTCGGGTCGTTATATCGAGTTCTGCAAGAGCAGTGTGCCTACGGGGACCAGTTTTGCAGGGCTGAAAATCGTTCTCGACTGTGCCCATGGTGCGACTTACAAAGTGGCGCCGAGCGTGTTTCGCGAGCTGGGTGCTGATGTCGTCGTCCTGTCTGCGCAACCCAACGGCTTGAACATCAATGAAAATTGCGGTTCGACCCACATGGGGCAGTTGCAGGCTGCTGTGCTGGCTGAGCACGCCGACTTGGGAATTGCATTCGATGGTGATGGTGACCGTGTATTGATGGTCGATCACACCGGCACTGTCGTCGATGGTGACGAGCTGCTTTACATTATCGCCCGCGACCTGCATGAGCGCGACAAGCTTCAGGGTGGGGTGGTCGGGACGCTGATGAGTAATCTGGGGCTGGAATTGGCCCTGGCGGACCTGGCGATTCCATTTGTACGTGCCAACGTCGGCGATCGATATGTAATCGCTGATCTGCTGGAGCGCAATTGGTTGGTTGGCGGCGAGAACTCGGGCCATATCGTTTGCTTCGGTCACACCACTACGGGTGATGCGATCATCGCCGCGCTGCAGGTTCTGATGGCGCTCAAGACGCGCTCCGAGAGTCTGGCGCAGTCGCGTCAAGCGCTGCGCAAGTGCCCTCAAGTGTTGATCAATGTGCGGTTTGGTGGAGGAGCTAGCCCGCTTGATCATCCTTCGGTGAAGCAGGCAAGCGAACGCGTCACAAGCGCGATGGCCGGGCGCGGCCGTGTGCTGTTGCGCAAGTCGGGAACAGAGCCTTTGGTGCGCGTCATGGTCGAAGGCGAAGACGAAACGCAGGTTCGTGGTTACGCCGAAGAGCTGGCAAAACTGGTAAGTGAAGTTTCTGCCTGAATTCGGCTTGCCAGCCTTGATTGTGTTGGGTAACATCTGCGCCCACTTTGACCGACGAGGTACAGCATGCGTCGCCCTATGGTAGCTGGTAACTGGAAGATGCACGGTACCCGCGCCAGCGTCGCTGAGCTGATCAACGGCCTTCGTGACTTGGCCTTGCCGAGCGGTGTTGATGTAGCGGTATTCCCGCCTTTGTTGCATGTCAGCCAAGTGGTTGATGGCTTGAAAGGAAAGTCGATTTCGATCGGCGCGCAGAATTCTGCAGTGGAATCCGGGCAAGGTGCACTGACCGGCGAGGTCTCGCCAAGTCAGTTGGTGGATGCAGGTTGTTCCCTGGTGCTTGTCGGGCACTCCGAGCGTCGCCAGATTATGGGCGAGCAGGACGCAACGCTGATCCGCAAGTTCGCAGCGGCACAGGCAAGCGGCTTGATTCCGGTGTTGTGTGTAGGGGAGACCCTCGAGCAGCGCGAAGCGGGGAAGACCGTTGAGGTTGTCTCGCGTCAGCTGAGCAGCATCATCGACGAGCTGGGTGTCGGTGTTTTTGCAAACGCAGTAATTGCTTACGAGCCGGTCTGGGCCATTGGTACCGGGCTGACTGCTTCGCCGCAACAGGCGCAGGATGTGCATGCAGCCATTCGGGCCCAGTTGGCGGCAGAAAATTCTGAAGTCGCACAAGGTGTGCGGCTTCTATACGGCGGCAGCGTGAAGGCGGCCAATGCGGTCGAACTGTTCGGCATGCCGGATATCGATGGAGGCCTCATTGGTGGGGCTTCCCTGAATGCAGATGAGTTCGGTGCGATTTGTCGCGCCGCGGGAAACTGAAAAAATGCTGGAAACAGTCGTAGTCGTTTTTCATCTGCTGGGTGCATTGGGCGTAGTTGCTCTCGTATTGCTGCAGCAGGGTAAAGGTGCGGATGCTGGCGCGTCTTTCGGAGCAGGTGCTTCAAATACTGTGTTCGGAAGCCAAGGTTCCTCTACCTTTCTTAGTAAGTTTACTGCTATACTTGCCGCAGGTTTTTTCATAACCAGCTTGGGGTTAGGTTACTTTGCTAAAGAGAAGGCTCACCAGCTGACTCAAGTAGGTCTCCCAAACCCGGCGGTACTGGAAGTTCCAAAGCAACAACCGGCTTCTGATGATGTCCCGGTGCTTCAAGAGCAAAAGTCGGCTACTCCAGCGACTGACGTGCCTCCAGCTCAAGAGCAGAAGTAAGAAGGGTTTCAAACGTAGTATTGCCGAGGTGGTGGAATTGGTAGACACGCAACCTTGAGGTGGTTGTGCCCATAGGGTGTAGGGGTTCGAGTCCCCTTCTCGGTACCAATTAGTCAGGAGAGCCCGCAGTTGCGGGCTTTCTTGCAGGTGGAAGGTTACATTGACCCTGTAGGGGATCGGTCGTATACTTCCGCCCCAGCTTTGTCGCGGGGTGGAGCAGTCTGGTAGCTCGTCGGGCTCATAACCCGAAGGTCGTCGGTTCAAATCCGGCCCCCGCAACCAGTTTAAGGAGCCCCTTTTAAGGGGCTTTTTGTTAGCTGGACACTTTCAACGCCGCTGTTCGACGGCGTTTCAAGGATGGGCGTTTCGCCCATTTTTTTATTTTGCATAGCATGCACATACATGCACTAGGGGGTTCAGGTGTCGAGCAAGCTAGAAGAGTTGCAGGCCTTGCTGGCCCCGGTGGTCGTGGCCCTAGGCTATGAATGCTGGGGTATTGAGTTTTCGGCCCAGGGTCGCCACTCAATGTTGCGCGTTTATATCGATAAAGAGGGTGGCGTGCTGGTGGACGATTGCGCCATTGTCAGCCGTCAAATCAGCGGTGTGCTGGATGTTGAAGATCCAATCTCCGTTGAATACACCCTTGAAGTTTCCTCGCCTGGCATGGAACGCCCACTGTTCACTCTTGAGCAGTTTGCAAAATTTGCCGGTGAACAAGTGAAGATCAAGCTGCGCTCGCCTTTTGAAGGTCGACGCAACTTTCAGGGCCTTCTGCGCGGTGTAGAAGAGCAGGACGTCGTGGTGCAGGTTGAAGACCATGAGTTCCTGTTGCCGATCGATATGATCGACAAGGCCAACATTATTCCCAGTTTTGACTGAGACGCGGATCCCGCGGATCCAATGGCTTGCGAAAGGCGAGGCGTACGATGAGCAAAGAAGTACTGCTGGTTGTTGAGTCGGTATCCAACGAAAAGGGTGTACCGGCAAACGTAATTTTTGAAGCGCTGGAGCTGGCCTTGGCCACTGCTACCAAAAAGCGTTTCGAGGACGAAGTTGATCTGCGTGTGGAAATCAATCGCCACACCGGTGCTTATGAGACTTTCCGTCGCTGGACGGTCGTCGAAGAAGCAGACCTGGACGATCCGGCCATTGAAACCTGGCCGAGCAAGGTTGCAGAGACGCATCCTGGTGCCAAGGTCGGTGACGTCGTAGAAGAAAAAATCGAGTCCATCGAATTTGGTCGCATCGCTGCACAGACTGCCAAGCAAGTCATCGTGCAGAAGGTTCGCGAAGCCGAACGCGCTCAGGTTGTTGACGCTTACCGCGAACGCCTGGGTGAAATCATCTCCGGCACCGTGAAGAAAGTGACCCGCGACAACGTGATCGTCGATCTGGGCAACAACGCTGAGGCGTTGCTGGCCCGTGAAGACATCATTTCTCGCGAAACCTTCCGGGTGGGTGTGCGCTTGCGTGCACTGCTCAAGGAAATCCGCACCGAGAACCGCGGCCCGCAGCTGATCCTGTCGCGTACCGCGCCGGAAATGCTGATCGAGTTGTTCCGCATCGAAGTGCCGGAAATTGCTGAAGGCCTGATCGAAGTGATGGCTGCATCCCGTGATCCGGGTTCGCGCGCCAAGATCGCCGTCCGCTCCAAGGACAAACGCATCGACCCGCAGGGCGCTTGCATCGGTATGCGCGGTTCGCGCGTCCAGGCAGTGTCGGGCGAGTTGGGCGGTGAGCGTGTGGACATCGTCCTGTGGGACGACAACCCGGCTCAGTTCGTAATCAACGCCATGTCCCCGGCTGAGGTTGCGGCAATTATCGTTGACGAAGATGCCCACGCAATGGACATCGCCGTTGGCGCAGACAATCTGGCTCAGGCCATCGGTCGCGGTGGTCAGAACGTGCGTCTGGCTAGCCAGTTGACTGGCTGGACCCTGAACGTGATGACCGAATCGGACATCCAGGCTAAGCAGCAAGCAGAAACCGGCGACATCCTGCGCAACTTCATCGAAGAGCTTGAAGTCGATGAAGAACTGGCTCAGGTGCTGGTAGATGAAGGCTTCACCAGCCTGGAAGAGATTGCCTACGTACCGTTGGAAGAGATGCTCAACATCGACGGCTTTGACGAAGACATCGTCAACGAGCTTCGCGCTCGTGCCAAGGATCGTTTGTTGACCAAAGCCATCGCTACTGAGGAAAAGCTGGCAGACGCCCATCCGGCCGAAGACCTGCTCTCGCTTGAGGGTATGGACAAGGATTTGGCGATGGAACTGGCGGTGCGCGGCGTAATTACCCGCGAAGACCTGGCCGAGCAGTCTATTGACGATCTGCTCGACATCGACGGCATTGACGATGATCGTGCCGGCAAGTTGATCATGGCCGCCCGAGCCCACTGGTTCGAGTAATTAGGCGCGGCCTGAGGAGAGAAGTGCATGACGCAAGTCACGGTGAAACAACTGGCCGATGAGGTCAAAACACCGGTAGAGCGCCTGTTGCAGCAGATGCGTGAGGCAGGTCTGCCGCACACCGCCGCCGACGAAAATGTGACTGACAGTGAGAAGCAATCCCTGCTGACTCACTTGAAGAGCAGTCACAAGGCGAAAGTGGAAGAACCACGCAAGATCACGCTGCAGCGTAAAACCACCAGCACCCTGCGTGTTGCTGGCAGCAAAAGCATCAGCGTTGAAGTACGCAAGAAGAAAGTCTTCGTACAGCGCAGCCCGGAAGAAATCGAAGCCGAGCGCAAGCGTGAACTGGATGAACGTCGCGCAGTAGAAAATGCTGCACGTCAGAAGGCTGAAGAAGAAGCCAAGCGTCGCGCCGAAGAAGAAGCGCGTCGCCAGCCTGCTGCTGCGCCGACCGCTCCAGCCGAACCTGTCGCTGCGCCTGTTGCAGTGGCCGAGCCTGTGCGTGAAAGCGCTCCGGTTGTGGCTGTCGCACCGGCTGCAGACGCTCGCAAGCGTGACGAGCCGCGCCGTCCGGACAAGCCACGTGCCGACGATAACAATCGTCGCGGTGGTGGCGATGGCGAGCGCAAAAACGCTCCGCATCGTGCTTCGGTCAAGGAAAAAGCACCTGCGCCACGCGTTGCCCCACGTACTACCGACGAAGAAAGCGATGGCTTCCGTCGTGGTGGTCGCGGCAAGGCCAAGCTGAAGAAGCGCAACGCCCACGGTTTCCAGAGCCCAACCGGCCCTGTCGTGCGTGAAGTGAAGATCGGCGAGACCATCACTGTTGGCGATCTCGCTCAGCAGATGTCGGTCAAGGCTGCTGAAATCATCAAGTTCATGTTCAAACTGGGTACTCCAGCGACCATCAACCAGGTACTGGATCAGGAAACTGCCCAACTGGTTGCCGAAGAGCTGGGCCACAAAGTGACCCTGGTCAGCGACACCGCCCTGGAAGATTCCCTGGCCGAGTCCCTGAAGTTTGAAGGTGAGTCGTTCTCCCGTGCACCAGTCGTGACCGTAATGGGCCACGTTGACCACGGTAAAACTTCCCTGCTCGACTACATCCGTCGTGCCAAGGTTGCTGCTGGCGAAGCCGGTGGCATTACCCAGCACATCGGTGCATATCACGTTGAAACCGACCGTGGCATGGTGACGTTCCTCGACACCCCTGGTCACGCCGCGTTTACCGCAATGCGTGCCCGTGGTGCCAAGGCAACCGACATCGTGATCCTGGTGGTTGCAGCGGACGACGGCGTAATGCCGCAAACCATCGAAGCCGTTCAGCATGCTCAGGCTGCTGGCGTTCCGCTGGTTGTTGCTGTGAACAAGATCGACAAGCCAGGTGCTGACCTCGATCGCATCCGTAGCGAACTGTCGGTCCACGGCGTGACTTCGGAAGAGTGGGGTGGTGATACTCCATTCGTACCGGTCTCGGCGAAGATGGGTACCGGTGTCGACGAACTGCTCGAAGCCGTATTGCTGCAAGCCGAAGTCCTGGAACTGACTGCAACTCCTTCGGCTCCTGGCCGTGGTGTCGTGGTTGAATCGCGTCTGGACAAGGGCCGTGGCCCGGTGGCTACCGTTCTGGTTCAGGACGGTACCCTGCGTCAAGGCGACATGGTTCTGGTCGGTTCGAACTACGGTCGCGTTCGGGCCATGCTCGACGAGAACGGCAAGCCAATCAAGGAAGCCGGTCCGGCCATCCCTGTCGAAATTCTCGGCCTGGACGGTACCCCGGACGCTGGCGATGAGATGAGCGTGGTTGCCGACGAGAAGAAAGCCCGTGAAGTGGCTCTGTTCCGTCAAGGCAAGTTCCGCGAAGTCAAACTGGCTCGCGCTCACGCCGGCAAGCTGGAAAACATCTTCGAAAACATGGGTCAGGAAGAGAAGAAGACGCTCAACATCGTCCTCAAATCCGACGTCCGTGGTTCGCTGGAAGCGTTGAACGGTGCCTTGAACGGCCTGGGTAACGACGAAGTGCAGGTGCGTGTGGTCGGTGGCGGTGTCGGTGGTATCACCGAATCCGACGCCAACCTGGCTCTGGCTTCCAACGCTGTACTGTTTGGCTTCAACGTGCGTGCCGATGCCGGTGCTCGCAAGATCGTCGAGCAGGAAGGTCTGGATATGCGTTACTACAACGTGATCTACGACATCATCGAAGACGTCAAGAAAGCCCTGACCGGCATGCTCGGCAGCGATGTTCGCGAGAACATCCTGGGTATCGCCGAAGTGCGTGACGTGTTCCGCTCGCCGAAGTTTGGCGCGATCGCCGGTTGCATGGTTATCGAAGGTGTTGTTCACCGTAACCGTCCAATCCGTGTACTGCGTGAAGACATCGTTATCTTCGAAGGCGAGCTGGAATCCCTGCGCCGCTTCAAGGATGACGCTTCCGAAGTACGTGCCGGCATGGAATGCGGTATCGGGGTGAAGAGCTACAACGACGTCAAAGTCGGTGACAAGATCGAAGTCTTCGAGAAGGTTCAGGTTGCTCGCAGCCTCTGACTCGCGCACTTCAAGGGCCACGATGAGCCGCCGCATGCAGATGCGCGGCGCAACGTCCGGACTCTAAACGCAACGCCCGGTCTGGCTTTTGTCAGGCCGGGCGTTTGCCGCTTTCAGACCCCTCGGGTTTCACCGTGGGGCAGTAACAGGTAACAAGACATGGCAAAAGAATACAGCCGTACCCAACGTATCGGCGATCAGATGCAGCGCGAGCTGGCACAGCTGATCCGTCGCGAAGTCAAAGACCCGCGCGTCGGCCTGGTCACCATTACTGCTGTGGAAGTCAGCCGTGACGTCGGTCATGCCAAGATTTTCATCACCGTGATGGGCCAGGACAGCGCTGAAGACATCGCTCAAAGCATCAAGGTGCTGAATTCCGCCGCCGGTTTCCTGCGTATGCAACTGGCTCGCGAAATGAAGCTGCGCAGCGTCCCGCAATTGCACTTCCACTACGACGAAAGCGTCGTGCGCGGTGCGCATCTGTCGGCATTGATCGAGCGCGCTGTGGCTGAAGACAATCAGCATCCGGTTGCGGCAGAAGCCGAAGACACCAAGGAGTAATCGGTGGCTCAGGTCAAACGTATCCGTCGTAACGTCAGCGGAATCATCCTGCTCGACAAGCCGCTGGGGTTCACCTCCAACGCGGCTTTGCAGAAGGTCCGCTGGTTGCTGAACGCCGAGAAGGCCGGTCACACCGGCAGTCTCGATCCGCTGGCCACCGGCGTTCTGCCGCTGTGCTTCGGTGAAGCCACCAAGTTCTCGCAATACCTGCTCGATTCGGACAAGGGTTACGAGACGTTGGCGCAACTGGGCAAAACCACCACCACGGCGGACGCCGAAGGTGAGGTTCTGCAGGAACGCCCGGTGACCGTTGGTCGCGCCGATATCGAAGCTGTCCTGCCGGATTTTCGTGGGCAAATCAGTCAGATACCGCCGATGTACTCGGCCCTCAAGCGTGATGGCCAGCCGTTGTACAAGCTGGCGCGTGCTGGCGAAGTAGTGGAGCGCGAACCGCGTTCTGTTACTATTGCGCGCTTGGAATTGCTGGCCTTCGAAGGTGATACTGCGCGACTGGCAGTGGATTGCAGCAAAGGCACCTATATTCGTACCCTCGTGGAGGATATTGGTGAAAAACTCGGTTGTGGCGCTTACGTTGCAGAACTGCGACGTACCCAGGCCGGGCCTTTCACGCTGGCCCAGACCGTCACCCTGGAAGAGCTGGAAGCGGTACATGCCGAAGGCGGCAACGAAGCGGTTGATCGCTTCCTGATGCCATCGGACAGCGGCCTGCTCGATTGGCCGTTGTTGCAGTTCTCGGAGCACAGCTCGTTCTACTGGCTCAACGGCCAGCCGGTTCGCGCCCCGGATGCACCGAAGTTCGGCATGGTACGGGTACAGGATCACAATGGTCGCTTCATCGGTATCGGTGAAGTGAGCGAAGACGGGCGCATCGCGCCGCGTCGACTGATTCGGTCAGAATGACCGAACGAGTGTGGCTGTCAGCAGGCACGGTCACTACTCATTTTTAGATACAGGGATTTGTCCCTGGCCTGTTGAAACTGTTTTTCGACAAACAGTTTCCTGATAAAAGGATTGCCTCATGGCTCTCGACGTTCAAGAAAAAGCTCAAATCGTTGCTGACTACCAGCAAGCTGTTGGTGACACTGGTTCGCCGGAAGTGCAAGTAGCACTGCTGACCGCCAACATCAACAAACTGCAAGGTCACTTCAAGGCCAACGGTAAAGATCACCACTCCCGTCGTGGTCTGATCCGCATGGTTAACCAGCGTCGCAAGCTGCTGGACTACCTGAAAGGCAAGGACGTGAGCCGTTACAGCGCTCTGATCGCTCGCCTGGGTCTGCGTCGCTAATAAGCGATTGCGCTAGAGGTTGGTTGTCTGTCGTGCACCAGCGGGTTTCCCGCCAGTGCACGGCAGGCTCCCAGCCTCAAGTTTTATCTGGATACCTGCTTTACCTGAGTAGCACCTGGACAATTGTGTCGGGCCGATTCCCGGCGTTGCCCAAGAATTTCGCAAGAAACCCGTTTCCCCAAGAGCCACAAAAGAAGGTAGGACACCGTGAACCCGGTAATCAAAAAATTCCAGTTCGGTCAGTCGACCGTTACCCTCGAGACTGGCCGAATCGCCCGTCAGGCCTCCGGCGCAGTATTGGTCACCGTTGACGACGACGTCAGCGTATTGGTGACCGTAGTCGGTGCAAAACAAGCCGATCCAGGCAAGGGCTTCTTCCCTCTGTCTGTTCACTACCAGGAAAAAACTTACGCTGCCGGTAAGATCCCTGGCGGTTTCTTCAAGCGTGAAGGCCGTCCTTCCGAGAAAGAAACCCTGACTTCCCGACTGATCGACCGTCCGATCCGTCCGCTGTTCCCTGAAGGCTTCATGAACGAAGTGCAGGTTGTCTGCACCGTCGTTTCCACCAGCAAGAAGACCGATCCGGACATCGCTGCGATGATCGGTACTTCGGCAGCCCTGGCGATCTCCGGCATTCCTTTCGATGGCCCGATCGGCGCTGCCCGCGTTGCCTTCCACGAAAGCACCGGCTACCTGCTGAACCCGACCTACGAGCAACAGGCTGCCTCGAGCCTGGACATGGTCGTTGCCGGTACTTCGGACGCCGTATTGATGGTTGAATCGGAAGCCAAAGAGCTGACCGAAGACCAGATGCTGGGCGCGGTACTGTTTGCTCACGACGAGTTCCAGGTTGTGATCAACGCGGTCAAGGAACTGGCTGCCGAAGCTGCCAAGCCAACCTGGACCTGGGCTCCAGCGCCAGAAGCCACCGAACTGCTGGGCGCTATCCGTGCCGAGTTCGGCGAAGCGATCTCCCAGGCCTACACCATCACCGTCAAAGCCGACCGTTACGCTCGCCTGGGCGAGTTGAAAGACCAGGTTGTTGCCAAGCTGTCCGGTGAAGAAGGCCAGCCTTCCGCTTCCGACGTCAAAGCGGCTTTCGGTGAAATCGAATACCGCACCGTTCGCGAAAACATCGTTAACGGCAAGCCACGTATCGACGGTCGCGACACCAAGACCGTACGTCCATTGAACATCGAAGTCGGTGTCCTGCCAAAAACCCACGGTTCGGCCCTGTTCACCCGTGGCGAAACCCAGGCCCTGGTCGTTGCAACTCTGGGCACTGCCCGTGATGCACAGCTGCTGGACACCCTGGAAGGCGAGAAAAAAGACCCGTTCATGCTGCACTACAACTTCCCACCGTTCTCGGTAGGCGAGTGTGGTCGCATGGGTGGTGCCGGTCGTCGTGAAATCGGTCACGGCCGTCTGGCCCGTCGTTCGGTTTCGGCCATGCTGCCTGCCGCCGACGTGTTCCCGTACACCATTCGCGTGGTTTCGGAAATCACCGAATCCAACGGTTCGAGCTCGATGGCTTCCGTTTGCGGTGCTTCCCTGGCACTGATGGACGCTGGTGTGCCGATGAAGGCGCCAGTTGCCGGTATCGCCATGGGTCTGGTTAAAGAAGGCGAGAAATTCGCTGTTCTGACCGACATCCTGGGTGACGAAGACCACTTGGGCGACATGGACTTCAAGGTAGCCGGTACCGCCAAAGGCGTCACCGCGCTGCAGATGGACATCAAGATCAAGGGCATCACCGAAGAGATCATGGAGATCGCTCTGGGCCAAGCCCTGGAAGCGCGCCTGAACATCCTCGGCCAGATGAACCAGATCATTGGCCAGTCGCGTACCGAACTGTCGGCCAACGCTCCGACCATGATCGCGATGAAGATCGACACCGACAAGATCCGTGACGTTATCGGTAAAGGTGGCGCGACCATCCGTGCGATCTGTGAAGAAACCAAGGCTTCGATCGATATCGAAGACGACGGTTCGATCAAGATCTTCGGCGAAACCAAGGAAGCAGCTGAAGCAGCACGTCAGCGCGTTCTGGGTATCACCGCTGAAGCCGAGATCGGCAAGATCTACGTCGGTAAGGTTGAGCGCATCGTCGACTTCGGCGCATTCGTCAACATCCTGCCTGGCAAGGACGGTCTGGTGCACATCTCCATGCTGAGCGATGCTCGCGTTGAGAAAGTGACCGACATCCTCAAGGAAGGTCAGGAAGTGGAAGTACTGGTACTGGACGTGGACAACCGCGGCCGTATCAAGCTGTCCATCAAAGACGT